>DATFUG010000185.1:0-9781 GCA_035261025.1 Steroidobacteraceae bacterium
GAGCCCGTGGTGCCTGGAGCACTGTACTTTCACGCGACCAGTATCCGTCCGGCCTGGTCGAGGACTCACAAACGCATCGCCACGATCGGCGGGCACTGTTTCTATCTATGAGTCCACGGCTGCCCCTTGCGGGCATCGGCCACGAGGCGAAGACAATTAGCGCACGTTCTCGATCTTCACGATGCTGCCTTTCGCCTGCGGATCGTTCGGGTCCTTCACGACGGTCACATAGAGGTACTTCTCGCCCTCGCTGAATGCCACGTTGGTCGTGCCATCGCCTGCAGCGATCGGGAACACGTGCAGGAGTTTACCGTCAGGCGAAATCTTCAATACCTTGCCCCCGGACCATTGGGCGACATACATATTGCCCTTGAGATCAATCTTCATGCTGTCCGGCCCGAGCCACCAGGACCTGACTTTGTCGGGTGTCAGCAGGTTCAGCAGCGCGAAGTTTGATCTCTGTCCAAGCGAGCCGTCATCGTTGACGTGGAATTTCAGGATGCAGTTGCCGACCGTTTCGCTGACGTAGAGCGTCTTCTGGTCCGGAGAGACGCCAATCCCATTGGCGTAATTGAGATCATTCGCCACCTCGACCCATTTCTGGCCGCCGGGGGCGCGATAGACGATCTTTCCGACCACCGCAGTGGGCCGCGTTTGATAGGGGCCAAACACCGTGGCATAGGCGCCGCCGTTGGCGGTGACCACAATATCGTTGACGCCACCACTGAACTTTGTCCCCTTGTCGTCGGAGTCCCAGCGATGCAACGGCTTGCCCGTCAGGCTGAGTTCGAGGATGGCACCCCGCTCTTCGGTGCAGGCGACGAGAAAGGTTTTCTGACGGGTGAGCGCCAGCCCGTTGTGCCCGCAACCGGCCAGCTGGTTCAGCACCGTGATCGACTTGCCGTCCCATTTCGACAGCGTGTTGGAGACCCAGCCCACGAAGTACAGGTCATGGTCCAGGTAAAGCGGACCCTCGGGCCCCAGGAGGCCCGTGACCACGGTCTGCTCGCCCGCCACGGCTGCGGTCCACGATGCAACGGCGAGCCAGCAGCAGGCACTGATTTTCTTCACGTTAGAGCCTCCCCGACGAGCGCTATTCAGTATTCCGCCGCCGGCGCGGGCCCGCCTGCTGCGATCTCTTTCAGCACTGCGGCACGCGTCGCCAGTACGCCCGCCATTGGCCGGTGCCGGTTGGCCGCGACTTCCTGCGCCCCAAACTGCGGGGTCGCGCGGCCGAGATCGCCGGCATCGAACTGAGCGACCACCCAGTTGAGCACCGCGGCCAATCGCGCGTCGCTCAGCATGGAGTTGGCGGCGCCGGGAACGCGCAACACGTAGCGGCGTCCTTCCACACTGTTCATGAAGCGCACCAGAGAGTGTGCGAGCGGCGGCACCTTTCCGGGCACGCCCTGCGCATTGACGCCATGACAACCCATGCAATGCAGGGCGTAGTCCTCGGCAGGGCCAGCCTGCGCGGCGGCGCCCACGGCTGCCGTGGCACCCAGCAGCGCGATGGGCAGCATCCATCGACTCACGGTCCCGCCGATCCCAGGATGACCGATACCGTGCAGTGATAGTCCGAGCCAGTATTGGCCATGCACCAGTTGACGTCGTTGTTACGGCTCAGCCGGTACAGCGGACGCTCGCGTTCATTGCGGTAGCAATCGCAGTTGCCACAGCTCGCTTTGCCGCAGCAATCGTTGTACGACACGATGTAGTCGCGTCCGTCCGCGGGATTGTGGCAGGTGCCGATCCAGGAGACCACGGACATCTGGGTGCCTGGCGGGCAAGTGTGCGAACTGCCGCCGCAGCAGGAGCAGAGGAAGCCGTCGATCGCGCAGTACTTCCAGTACTCGCAGCTCTGCTGATCTTCGGTATACGGCTTGCTGGCGCTCTTGCCCTTCGCGGCGGCCGGCACTTTCCCGGGCGCTGCGGGCGACCCTTCGGGCCCGGTGGCGGCCTCGGCGCGCTGGATTCGATCGATCGGCAGCAGCGGTATGAGGAGCGATCCGGTCAGTATCTGGCCCAGTACGCCGATAAAGCTGCGGCGCGAAGTGCGTTGCGCGAGCGATCGGGCGGAACTCTCGAATATGCGATCTAGCCGCTGCATGGTATTCGCCCTAGGGATTGAGGATTTGCCACGGGGTCTGGCCCAGGTTCCTGTCGAGGTGGCGCAGCTGACCCGTCAGCGCATCCAGGGTGGCCACGGAGGCGACGCTGTCGCTCGCGAGGAACAACAGCGGGGCCTCGTCCTGCGAGACCTGCACTGCCGTCACGGGCGCGAGTTTCAGCGTTGCGACCGGCCAGCGGGCGAGGCGACGATGAGTGCCCAGATCGAACACCCAGATTTCGGTGCCGCCCTGCTTGTGGGAGCCTTCCCCACCGCGATGCATGGCGACATACAGGCGGCCCATGCGCCGCTGGATGGCGCCCAGCTGCTGGCCGCCGGGGCGCCAGTGACCGGCTTCACTCGAACTCACCAGCGACCATGGCGGGTGAATCACGGGCTCTGGTCCGGAAAAATCCACTTCATGCACCTTGCCGAGGAACGACAGAAACGTGCAGCCCTGATCGGTCGGAATGCCCTGCACGAAGAGCGGGTCGGTATCGACGTCGAAAAACAGGTCCGACAGCGCGCGCGAGACTTCGTTGCCGTGGGCATCGAGCCTCACCGTGAGCAGTCGGCCGCTGTCGCAGATCGAGGAGACGTGATCGGGTCCCCACGGGATCACCAGTACGCAGCCGGCGGTATCGATCTCGCCCAGCACCTTCCTCGACACCGGGTCCAGTACGCCAAAGGAGGCGGCCGGCGTGATGTAGGCGACGTACAGGAAATGGCTGTCGCTGGAATAGCCGAGATTGAAGGACGTGGGGGTGGCCTGCGCGCGCTTGGGGGGCAGGACAATCTCGCCGGTGATCGCGAGCGTCGTGGTATCCGTGAACTCCACCACATCGGTGCGCTCGCCGTGGCCACCGCGCGCGAAGTAGGTGGTCCCGACGGCCAGTGTATTGCGATCCGGGGACAATGTGACGCCCGGAAAGAATCCGGCATCGATCTGGCCAAGATGGCCGTGCGTGTCGGCGTCGTAGAGGCGCACGCGCGAATCGATCTCGTTCATGAAGGCGGAATCTACGACGTAGATCCAGTGCGGCGTGCGCGCCGGGAGGGGCTCCATGCCGAATTGCTCGGGCGGCAGCGGATCGGAAGCGACCGCCCCGCCGTTCGCCACCAATGCCAGGAGCGCTGCCCAAGCCTGCATGGTCCGCATGTGCAACTCCCTGTGTCGCGCGCCCGATACCTGTGCATCGATTGTCGCATAATATGCGGCGGACACGACACAGCTAAGGTGCAGGCAATGAAGGCGTTCCGGACCGCAGCATGACGGGCAACGTCCGGCTCGATCCGGCCCTCGCCATCCTGATCGCATGCGCCGGCAGTGCGCTGTTCGCGCTCGCCGCGCTCCACAAGCTGCGCGACATGCGGCATTTCAGCGCGGCTTTTGCCAACTATGGTGTGCCCCCAGCGCTGCTGCGACTGAACCTGCCATGGGCGGTACCCGCGCTGGAGCTGGGCGTGGCAGTGGGGCTGTGGGTGCCCGCCGGCACGCTGTCCGCGGTGCTGCTGGCCGTCGCGTTGCTGCTGGCCTACAGCGCGGCGATCGCGGTCAACCTCAGGGCGGGCCGCGCCGGCATTCCCTGTGGCTGCGGTGGCCCGGATCCCGAGCAGCCGATCGCCTGGTGGATGGTCTGGCGCAATCTGGTGCTGTCGTGTGTGCTAATGCCCGTGCTCGCGCCGCGCAGCGCCCGGCCCCTGGAGCTGACAGACTTCGCGACCATCGGCTTCGGACTGGCGGCGATGGCCCTGCTCTATGCGGCGGCCGGACGCCTGCTGATTCAATACAGGATGCAATCATGACGGCTCTGATGATCTCCAACCTGGTGCTGTGGGCCGTCGTGCTCGGGCTCATCGTCGTACTGCTCGCCCTGACGCGCCAGATGGGCGTGCTGCACGAACGGATCGCGCCTGCCGGTGCACTGATGATCAATCGCGGCCCGGCCGTCGGTGAGCCGGTCGCGCCGCTGGAGGTCACGGATCTGGAGGGGCACAGCTTGCAGATTGGCGCGCCGAGCGCCGATGGCCGGAGCACCCTGCTCGTGTTCGTCTCCCCAACCTGTCCGGTGTGCAAGACCCTGCTGCCGGTCATCCGCGCCAGTCATCTGCAGGAACGCGACTGGCTGCGCGTCGTGCTCGCGAGCGATGGCGAGCTACAGGAGCACCGGCGCTTTGTGCAGCAACAGGGATTGGCCGGCGTGCCCTATGTGCTTTCAGCCCCGCTCGGTCTGGGCTACCAGGTCAACCGCCTGCCGTTCGCCGCGCTGGTGGACCAGGGCGGAGTGCTGCGCGCCCGGGGACTTGTCAACTCACGCGAGCATCTGGAGAGCCTGTTCGAGGCGCAGCGCCTCGGGATGGCCTCGCTCCAGGAATACTTCGCCAGCCGCGCCTAGCTTCCGGCCCAAAGCGGATCGGAAGCGCTACGACTGTGCAAAGGCCGAGCAGAGCAGGATGCCGGTGACGATGGCTCCGATCCAGGCTTACTGCCAGCGCGTAATGCGTTCCTTGAGGACCAGCGCGGCGTAGAACAGCGTGACTACCGGGTAAGCGCCGACCAGCGGCGAGACGATGGAGATCGGGCCGTACCGTGCCGCGATGATCAGCCCCAAGCTCCCGCCGGCCATCATGCCCATCGGAATGAAGGAATGGAGCCACGCCCTGACCGTATGCGGGCCCTTGCGTCCCTTGATCAGGCCGAATACGCCGAGCGACAGCGCACCGCCGACGGAACTGCACAGCGCGAGTGACACTTCGCTCGCCTCGGGAAAGGTGTACGAGTACTTGATCAGCGTGTTGGAGGTTCCCCAGCACAACAGCGCCATCAGCGACAGCGGGATCCAGCGCCGTGACGCCGTGGCGGCGTCCGTTCCAGAAGGTGAATACGCCAGGCCCGCGCAGCCGCTGATGACGAGCGCCACTGCGAGGTACTGGACCGGGGCGAGCTGTTCATGCAGGAACAGGCGCGCGAACAGCACCGTGAGTGCCGGATACGCCGCCGACAGCGTGCCGACGATGGCCACCGGGCCGGCTGCGATCGACTGGAAGTAGAGAATCCAGGCCAGGCCGTCGAACAGGTAGGCGAGGACGCCGGTCTCGAGAAACTGCCGACCGTCAGGGGCGAGCAGCGACGGATGGGTGTGCGAAAAGAAGAAGCCGAAATTGACCAGCGAGGTGGCGAACACGTAATACAGGCAGAATCGCGCCGGCGACACCTCGCCGATCCAGCGCTTGACCAGACCCTGGCCGAGACCATAGAGCAGGAGCGCGGTGAGCGCCGGCGTCAGCCAGGCGAGCAGCGCGGTGGTCGAGGGGTTTGCGGTCACGGTATCCGTTCCGGGCGCGGTGCCTTGGCGACGCCAGCAGCGCCGAGCGGAGTCTACGGGACCGGTACGTCTGCCATCAACCGGCAATCAGGGAAAAATGGCCGCCGGTCCCGAGCGACTCTACAATGAGGCTCGCCCGATTGTTCATCCTCAAAGTTCGTGAGGGAAACGTCATGACAAAGATTAATGCAGCCGCACTGCTGATGGCCGTGCTCACGGGCCATGCGCTCGCCGCCGACAGTCCCCGCGACGCGGGACAGGTCGTGCCGGAACTGACGACGATCCAGCCGGAGATCGAGGCGCTTTATCGCGACCTGCACCAGCACCCGGAGCTCAGCTTTCACGAGGTCCGGACGGCAGACGCTCTGGCGACCCGGCTGAAAGCCCTGGGCTACGAAGTCACGACCGGGGTCGGGAAGACGGGAATCGTGGCGCTGCTGCGCAATGGCCCGGGTCCGGTCGTCATGCTGCGCACGGAACTCGATGCCCTGCCCGTGGAGGAAAAGACCGGGCTGGCGTTCGCCAGCAAGGTGACGACGCGCGACGACGCCGGGGAGATGGTTCCCGTGGCGCACGCCTGCGGGCACGATCTGCACATGGCCGGCTGGTACGGCACGGCCAAGGTCATGGCGGATCGCCGCGCCGGATGGCACGGCACCTTGATGCTGGTCGGACAGCCGGCCGAGGAAAGGGCCGGTGGGGCCGCTTCCATGCTGGCAGACGGTCTCTTTTCCAGGTTTCCAAAACCGGACTTTGCGATCGGCGTGCACGACGAAAACACTCTGCCATCCGGGCAGGTCGGCTATCACGAAGGTTTCTTTCGCGCCTCGGCTGACGCCCTGGAAGTGACGATCTACGGTCGCGGCGGCCATGGAGCCTACCCTCACACCGCCGTCGATCCCATCGTGATCGCGGCGCGCTCCATACTCGGCTTCCAGACCATTGTCTCGCGCGAGACCAACCCGCTGTCACCGGCGGTCGTCACCGTCGGTGCCATCCACGCCGGCACTGCGGGCAATATCATTCCGGAGCAGGTGCGGATGCTGATGACGGTGCGTGCTTTCGATCCGAAGGTGCGCGAACATCTGCTTGCTTCGATCCAGCGGCAGCTGGACGCGGAAGCGACGGCCGCCGGTGCGCCGGCCATGCCATTGGTCAGGAACGTCGACCATGCCGACATGGTCGAGAACGACCGGGCGCTGACGGCGCACCTGGCCAAGGTGTTGAGCCGCGATCTGGGTCCCGACAGCGTGCGCGAGATGCCGGCGCAGATGGGAGCCGAGGACTTCTCGCAATACGGGCGCGCGGGGGTGAGGGCTGTCCTGCTGCACATCGGCGCGGTCGATCCGGCGGAACTCGCGAGCGGTAAGAGAATTCCGGAATTGCATTCGCCGCAGTGGGCCCCGCAGCTGGAACCGACGCTCCGCTCACTGGTTGCCGCTGAGGTCGTGATGCTGACGGACCTGCTGGCGGGCGGCGCCGATCACTGATCAACGGGCGCATCCCGTGTTCTACGAGCCGCGCAAGCGCAACCACGGCCTGCCGCATGATCCGTTCAAGGCGATCTTGGCGCCCCGGCCGATCGGCTGGATTTCCTCGATGAACGCCCGGGGCGAGATCAATCTGGCCCCGTATTCATTCTTCAACGGCATTTCCGGCAATCCGCCGATGGTGATGTTCTCCTCCGAGGGCCGCAAGGATTCACTCGCGTTTGTGGAAGAGACCCGGGAGTTTGTCTGCAATCTCGCCACCTGGGAGCTGCGCGAACAGATGATCGCGACTTCCGGGCCCTATCCGCGTGGCGTCGACGAGATGAAGGAGGCGGGCCTGGAGGCCGCACCCTCAATGCTGGTCAGGCCGCCGCGGGTCAAGGCGGCGCCCTGCGCGCTGGAATGCCGGTGGCTGCAAACGGTGCAGCTGCAAGACATCGACGGCGCGCAGATCGATCGCCACGTCGTGTTTGGCCAGGTAGTGGGCGTGCATATCGACGAGCGCTTCATCAGGGACGGTCTGCTGGATACGGCCGCCATGCGGCCGATTGCGCGCGCCGGCTATCACGACTATTTTGTCGCGACGCCCGAGACCTGCTTTTCGATCCGCCGGCCACCGGGGTCCTGACGCCTTTGCACGGGGAGCGTGATTCGCTACGATGGTTTGCGTCGACCCGCCAGAACAGGAATAGGAATCATGAAACTCTATTATCACCCTGCCTCCACCACCAGCCGCATCGTGCAGCTGTTCGCGCTGGATCAGGACGTGAATCTCGACTACCAGGTGGTCGATCTGATGAGCGGGGAGCATCTTAAACCGGAGTTCGCCCGGATCAACCCGAACAGCCTGGTCCCGGTGCTCGAAGACGGCGATTTCCGCCTGACCGAGTCTTCGGCAATCCTCAAATATCTCGGCGACAAGGCGGGCTCGCCGGCCTATCCAAAGAGCCTCCAGGCGCGCGCGCACGTCAACGAGATGATGGACTGGTTCCTCATCAACTTTAACAAGGACTTCGGCTATGGGCTGCTCTATCCACAGGTGTTTGCACATCACCGGCGGCCGGGCGAAACCGTTCAGTCAGGCACGCTCGACTGGGGCAAGCAGAAGGCCCAGGCCTGGCTGAAAATCCTGGATGGCAACCTGATCGGTCCGCGCAAGGCCTACCTGTGCGGCGATGCGATCACGCTGGCCGACTACCTGGGCGCCGAAATCCTGGCCGCCGGCACGCTCATTCGCTGCAGCTACGCCGCCTATCCGAACATCGAGCGCTGGCTGAAGAACATGCGCGGCCTCAAGAGCTGGGGGAAGGTGCACGAAGTCTTCGATCAGTTCGCCGCCTCGCTCAGGGACCAGTCCTTTGTCGCCATCTGAAACCCTGCTGGCGGCCGGCAGGCGAACATGATCCGCCGCCTGCACCACAACGCCTACCGCTGCCGCGACGCGGAGGAAACGCGTCGCTTTTACGAAGACTTCCTCGGATTGCCGCTCGCAGGGACGCTGGAGATCAAGGAAACGAAAAGCGGCCGCCCGACCGAGACGCTGCACATCTTCTTTGGGCTCGATGACGGCTCCTACCTGGCATTTTTCGAGGCGCCGGACATGCCGTTCGAGTTCAAAGTGCAGCACGACTACGACCTGCATATTGCCCTGGAGGTCGATGAGCAGGCCCTGGGCAAGATGCTCGCCCGGGGCAAGGCGGCCCATATCGAGACGCGGGGCGTGTCAGATCACGGCTTCATCCACTCCATTTATTTCCGTGACCCGAACGGCTACGTCATCGAGCTGACCGCGAGACAGCCCAGCCATGACGTAGCCATGAATCCGGCGTTGAACGGGGCCCGGGAAAAGCTCGAGCGCTGGAATCTCGCCAGGCAGAAACGGGCGGGAACGAAGCATAGCTGAACAGCGGCCGGCGCCGCGGGCGCCCAGAGTTGCGGAGAACACTCATGCGCATTGCGACACTCAGCGGGATTCTGTGCCTGTCACTGATCAGGATCGCCGCCGGACAGACCCTCTCGGCAGAGGTGCTGAAGTTCGTGAAGGTGAACGCCCCGATTGTCGCGCTGACCCATGTGCGCCTCATCGACGGCACGGGCGCGGCGGGCGCCGAAGACCAGACCCTGGTGTTGAGCGCCGGCAAGATCGCATCGGTCTCGTCGGCGGCGACGGCGAAGATTCCCAAGACCGCGCAGATCATGGATCTGAGCGGCTACACCGTGATTCCCGGCCTCGTGGGGATGCACGAGCACCTGTTCTACCCGATCGGCGATGGCATCTATGGCGAGATGGGTTTCAGCTTCCCGAGGCTGTACCTCGCCGCGGGCGTCACGACAATGCGCACGACCGGATCGCTCGAGCCTTACACCGATCTGGAGATCAAGAAGAAAATCGATGCCGGTGAGTCCCCCGGTCCGAAGATGCACGTCACGGGTCCCTATCTGGAGGGGGCCGGATCCTGGGCGGTGCAGCTGCACCAGCTCAAGGGGCCGGAGGACGCCGCGGCCACGGTCAATTACTGGCTCGATGAGGGTGCGGATAATTTCAAGGCCTACATGTTCATTACGCCGGCCGAGCTGGCGGCCGCCGTGGACGCCGCGCACAAGCGCGGCGCCAAGATCACCGGGCATCTGTGTTCGATCGGGTTTCGCGAGGCCGTCGCCCTCGGCATCGACAATCTCGAACATGGTCTGTTCGTCGATACGGAATTCCAGCCGGACAAGAAACCGGGCGTCTGTCCGGACGATCCGGAATCTCCGGTGCTGATGGCCTCCCTGGACGTGAACTCGGGGCCGGTGCACGAGATGATCCTGGACCTGGTGCACCGCCATGTGGCGATCACCTCCACCCTGCCGGT
>DATFUG010000186.1:0-17856 GCA_035261025.1 Steroidobacteraceae bacterium
CGGTCGCGGAAGGCGTATTGGCCCGCCTTGATGACCGCCTGTTTCGCGGTGCGATAGACCTTGCGCCGCGCGTTGTAATAGCCCTTGGCCTTGCCAAGGATCTTCTTGTGACGCCTTCCGGCCGTCACGCCACGTTTGACTCGTGCCATGGTTTGACTCCTTTAAATATCCGGATGGCCTAATGGTTGGGCAGCAGCTGCGTGATGCGACCGACGTCGCTCTTATCAATCAGGCTGCTGCCTCCGGAGCGCGCATGACGCTTGCGCTTGGAGTCCTTGTGGCCGAGATTGTGGCGGCGGCCGGACGAATAGGACTTGAATCCCTTCGCCGTCTTGCGAAAACGCTTGGACGCCGCCCGGTTGGTTTTCAACTTGGGCATGAAACATTCTCCATTTCTATAGCAAAGGCTCACAAGGTGGCTCGCGCCACCCGCTCACCCGCGGAATCGACCCAGGGCGCCTGCGCGCCCCTTAAGACGACTCACTTCTTTTTTGGTGAAAACACCATGACCATCTGCCGGCCTTCCATCATCGGAAACTGCTCGACGATTGCCGCGGCGGCAAGGTCAGCTTGTACCCGATCCAGGAGCTTGCGGCCGATATCCTGGTGCACCATCTCACGGCCTCGGAACCTTAAGGTCACCTTGGCCTTATCACCCTCGGACAGGAAGCGGATCAGATTACGCAGTTTGACCTGGTAATCCGCCTCTTCCGTCCCCGGACGAAACTTGACTTCTTTGACCTGCTGCTGCTTCTGCTTGCGCTTGGCAGAGTGGGCCTTCTTGTTCTGTTCGAAGAGGAACTTGCCGAAGTCCATGACCCGCACCACTGGCGGCTCCGCCGTGGGTGAGACTTCGACCAGATCGAGCTCAGCGCTTAGTGCCAACTGCTGGGCGTCGAATCGTGACATCACCCCGGCCTGCGCTCCGTCCGCCCCGATCACCCGCACCGTGGGCGATGTGATCTCCTCATTGCGCCGGATGCGCTTGGTTGCAATGGCTATGCGTCAATCCTCCAACGTTCGGCGTCCGCGCGTTTCGAGCTCCACCCCCAGACGTTCGGCGAACGCCTGCGGAGTCATGGTGCCCAGGTCTTTACCGCTGCGGGAGCGCACAGACAACAGGTTCGCCGCGACTTCCTTGTCCCCTGCGACCAACAGGTAAGGAACGCGTTGCAGCGTATGTTCGCGAATCTTAAAGCCCACCTTTTCGTTGCGCAAGTCAGTTTCGACGAGAACCCCTTGTTTTTTCAAGAAATCAGCCGACTTCATGACGTAATCATGTTGGCGGTCGGTGATGCTCATGAGCACGGCATGGGTGGGTGCAAGCCAGGCCGGGAAGCGCCCCGCGTGGTGCTCCAGCAGGATCCCGAAGAAACGCTCCAGCGAACCGAAGATGGCCCGATGCAGCATCACCGGGGTCTGTCGCTGGCTGTGCTCATCGATGTAATGGGCACCGAGCCGCGCGGGCAGGTTCAGGTCCACCTGCAAGGTGCCGCACTGCCAATCGCGGCCGATGGCATCGCGCAGCACGAATTCCAGCTTCGGTCCGTAGAAGGCACCCTCGCCCGGATTCAGCGTGTAATCGATGCCGGCCGCCTTTGCGGCCTGCTTCAGTGCCGCCTCCGCCTGATCCCAGACCGCATCGCTCCCGATGCGCTTGGCCGGCCGGTCCGAAAACTTGATGGCCACTTCGTCAAAGCCGAAGTCGCGGTAAATGCCCAGAATGAGCTGCGTGCTGGCCACCGACTCGGCGGTGATCTGCTCCGGCGTCGCGAAAATGTGCGCGTCATCCTGTGTGAAGGCGCGCACCCGCATCAGGCCGTGCAGCGCACCCGAGGGTTCGTAGCGGTGCACCTTGCCGAATTCCGCAAAGCGGATCGGCAGGTCCCGGTAGCTGCGGATCCCCTGCTTGAAGATCTGCACGTGCCCCGGACAGTTCATCGGCTTGATCGCGTAGACGCGCTCATCGGGCGTCACGGTCGTGTACATGTTCTCGCCGAATTTCTCCCAGTGGCCGGACGCCTCCCACAGACTCCGCTCCATGAGCTCCGGGGCGCTGACTTCGACGAAGCCGGCAGCTCCCTGGCGTTCGCGCATGTAGGCGATCAGGCGCTGGAAGATGCTCCAACCCTTTGGGTGCCAGAACACGGCGCCCGGCGCCTCCTCCTGCATATGAAAGAGGTCGAGTTCGCGCCCGATGCGCCGATGGTCGCGCTTCTCCGCTTCCTCGAGCCGGTGCAGGTAGGCCTCCAGCTGCTTCTGGTCGGGCCAGGCGGTGCCGTAGATCCGCTGCAGCATTTCATTGCGCGAATCCCCGCGCCAGTACGCGCCGGCGACCTTCATCAGCTTGAAGGCCTTAAGCTTGCCCGTCGAGGGCACGTGCGGGCCGCGACACAGATCGACCCAGTCGCCCTGGCCATAGAGGCTGATGGTTTCCGTCGCCGGGATGCTGGCGATGATCTCGGCCTTGAAGTTCTCGCCGATGGACCGGAAATATTCGACCGCCGCGTCGCGCGCCATTTCGCGCCGCGCGACCGGGAGATCCGCTTTCGCGAGCTCGCCCATGCGTGCTTCGATCACGGCCAGGTCCTCGGTGGTGAAGGGACGCGAATAGGCGAAGTCGTAATAGAAGCCGTCCTCGATGACCGGGCCGATGGTGACCTGCGCCTCCGGAAACAATTGCTTGACAGCCTGCGCGAGCAGATGCGCGGTGGAGTGACGGATGATCTCGAGCCCTTCCGGGTCCCGGTCCGTGACGATGGCGACGGAGGCGTCCTGCTCGATGCGCGCGCTGGTGTCCACGAGCCTGCCATTGATCTTGCCGGCGAGCGCGGCGCGCGCCAGTCCCGCGCCAATGCTGGCGGCCAACTCGGCCACGCTCGGGGGCTTATCGAAATGGCGCTGGGCCCCATCGGGCAGCGTGACTGTGGGCACGGGCTCTCCGGACGGAAAATGGTAGGCGCGACTGGGATCGAACCAGCGACCACCACCATGTCAAGGTGATGCTCTACCACTGAGCTACGCGCCTGTCGCAGGGGCCGGAACGATACCGGAGGGCATCGTCTCTGGCAAGCTAAAGCGCGGATTTACCTCGGTTTTTCAACGCTTGCGCGCGGACTTTGCCGCCGCCGGGGGCGAGGCCGATTCGGGAATGGGCTCGGAGCCCAGTTCGAGTTCCAGGCGGCGCAGCGCATCGATCTGATCGCGCACGGCGGCAGCCTGCTCGAATTCGAGATTGCGCGCGTAGCCGTACATCAATTCTTCCAGCCGCTGAATTTCCCGTCCCGCTTCGGCCAGATTGCGCGGTACGGCGATCGGTGCCACGCGGTTTCCGCCCTTCCCGCGGCCTCCCTGCGCCGGCGCGGCCCGTGCTCCTTCCATGATGTCGGTGACCGATTTGACGATGCTGCGCGGGACGATGCCATGTTCCTGATTGAATTCTGCCTGCTTTTGTCGTCGCCGCTGCGTTTCGTCCATGGCGCGCTGCATCGAGTCGGTCACACGATCGGCGTAAAGGATGACGCGACCCTCGAGATTGCGCGCCGCCCGGCCCATGGTCTGGATCAGCGAGCCGGTCGAGCGCAGGAACCCCTCCTTGTCGGCATCGAGGATCGCCACCAGCGCAACCTCGGGCATGTCGAGTCCCTCGCGCAGCAGGTTGATACCCACCAACACGTCGAACTTTCCGAGCCGGAGATCGCGGATGATCTCGACGCGCTCCACGGTCTCGATGTCCGCGTGCAGGTAACGCACCCGCACCTTGTGCTCGGCGAGGTACTCCGTCAGGTCTTCGGCCATGCGCTTGGTCAGCGTCGTAATCAGCACCCGTTCGTTCGCCGCCACACAATGGCCGATCTCGGCGAGCACGTCGTCGATCTGGGTGCTCGCAGGCCGCACCTCGACGCGCGGGTCGAGGAGCCCCGTGGGCCGTACCACCTGCTCGACCACCTGTCCGCTGCGGCTGTGCTCATAGGGACCCGGCGTCGCCGATACAAAAATGATCTGCGGGGCGAGCCGTTCCCATTCCTCGAATTTCAGTGGCCGGTTATCCAGCGCCGAGGGGAGCCGAAAGCCGTATTCGACCAGGGTTTCCTTGCGTGAGCGATCCCCACGGTACATCGCCCCGAGCTGCGGGACGGACTGATGACTCTCGTCGACCACCAGCAGGGCGTTGGCCGGCAGATAGTCAAACAGGCACGGGGGCGGCTCTCCCGGCTCGCGGCCGGACAGATAGCGCGAATAATTCTCAATGCCCGGGCAATACCCGACCTCGCGGATCATCTCCAGATCGAACTGCGTGCGCTGCTCCAGGCGCTGCGCCTCCACCAGCTTGCTCGCGGCGAGCAGCACACCGGTGCGCTCGCGCATTTCCTGGCGGATCAGCTCGAGCGCGTTGACCAGCCGGTCGCGCGGCGTGACGTAATGGGTGCCCGGGTAGACGGTATAGCGCGGGACGCGCGCCAGGACCTTTCCCAGCAGCGGATCGAGTAAGGCGAGATTCTCGATCGTGTCGTCCAGCAGTTCGACGCGCACCGCGTCACGCGCGGACTCCGCCGGAAAGATATCGATAATGTCCCCGCGCACGCGGAACGTGCCGGGCTGGAGTTCCAGGTCGTTGCGCGTGTACTGCATCTCGGCCAGGCGTCGCAGGAGCCGCCGCTGGTCAATGCGCTCTCCGCGCACCAGGTGCAGCACCATCGCCAGATAGGCCTGCGGATCCCCGAGGCCGTAGATGCACGAGACGGTGGCGACGATGATGGCATCGCTGCGCTCCAGCAGCGCCTTGGTGGCCGAGAGGCGCATCTGCTCGATGTGCTCGTTGGTCGAAGCGTCCTTCGCAATGTAGGTGTCGCTTGATGGCACGTAGGCCTCGGGCTGGTAGTAATCGTAGTAGGAGACGAAATACTCCACCGCGTTGTGCGGAAACAGCTCGCGGAACTCGCCGTACAGCTGCGCCGCCAGGGTCTTGTTGTGCGCCAGGACCAGCGTGGGCCGCTGTACGTGGGCGATGACGTTCGCGACGGAATAGGTTTTCCCGCTGCCGGTGACGCCGAGCAGTGTCTGGTGTGAGAGCCCTGCTTCCAGTCCTTCGGTCAGGCGCGCGATGGCCTGCGGCTGGTCGCCCGCGGGCTGGTACTCGGACACGAGTTCGAAGGGTCGAGTTTCCATGGTTGCTCGGCTAATATAGCGAGGTTCCCCGCCCTCTTCCCTATTGAGAGGAATCTCGTGACCGTAGCTGTTTCCCGACGCGCGCAGCGCGTCAAGCCGTCCTCGACTCTGG
This sequence comes from Steroidobacteraceae bacterium, assembly GCA_035261025.1. Classification (GTDB taxonomy): domain Bacteria; phylum Pseudomonadota; class Gammaproteobacteria; order Steroidobacterales; family Steroidobacteraceae; genus FEN-1191. Next base: position 5,282 of record DATFUG010000186.1, read on the forward strand.
CCGTGACGGCGTTGGTCGCGCGATTGAAGGCCGAGGGCCGGGATGTCATCGGCCTGGGCGCCGGCGAGCCGGATTTCGACACGCCAGCGCACATTAGAGCGGCCGGTGTGCAGGCGATCAACGGCGGATTCACGCGCTACACGAATGTCGATGGCATTCCGGAACTCAAGGACGCCGTCATCGCCAAATTCCAGCGTGACAACGGCATCCCCTACCAGCGCGATCAGATCCTCGTGTCCTCCGGCGCCAAGCAGTGCATTTTCAATCTCTGCATGGCGGTTCTTGATCCGGGCGACGAGGTTATCGTCCCGGCGCCCTACTGGGTATCGTACCCGGACATGGCCCTGCTCGCCGACGGCCGGCCGGTGACGCCCTACGCGGGCCCCGAGCAGGGATACAAGATCACCGCGGCCCAGCTTGCCGCGGCGATTACGCCGCGGACCCGGCTGCTGCTGATCAACAGCCCCTGCAATCCGACGGGCGCGGCCTACACGGCTGCCGAATGGCGCGCGCTGGGTGAGGTGCTGCTGCTGCATCCGCGCATCGTCATCGGGACAGACGACATGTACGAAAAGATCTACTGGGGGAGCGAGCCCTTTACAAGTCTGTTGAGCGTCGTGCCCGGGCTCTACGATCGCACCGTCACGATCAACGGTTGCTCGAAGTCCTACGCCATGACCGGCTGGCGTCTGGGCTATTGCGGCGGCCCGCGCGAGCTGATTGCCGCTATGTCCATGATTCAGGGGCAATCGACTTCCAATGCCTCCAGCATCTCGCAAAAGGCAGCAGTCACGGCACTGAATGGCGACCAGGGTTGCGTGGCGGAAATGAATCGCGCTTTCAAGGAGCGCCATGACTACATCGTCGCGGCGCTCAACACACTGCCGGGCGTGTCCTGCCGGCCGGCGAGCGGTGCCTTTTACGCCTTTGCCGATGTGCAGCAGGCAATCACGAACCTCAAGCTCAAGGACGACGACGCCTTCGCCGAGTATCTGATCAACAAGGTGGGCGTGGCGGTCGTTCCGGGTTCCGGGTTTGGTGCACCGGGCCACATTCGCCTTTCCTTCGCCTGCAGCCGCGAGACGCTGGAAAAGGCTGTCGAGCGCATGCGCAAAGCCCTGGGCGCCTGAGCACACCTCGCGGCCTGTTTCCTTGACGGTTCGGGGCGCTTCCCCGAGAATTCACGCCCGCTCGGGGTCACCCTCCCCGCCGCAGCAGTTTTGTGATTCCGGTTCCCCGGTAGCTCAGTTGGTAGAGCAGCGGACTGTTAATCCGCTTGTCGTTGGTTCGAGTCCAACCCGGGGAGCCATTATTATCAACGTGTTAGAATATTAATCTACTTATAATTCTAGCATACGATTTTGAAGTATCGAACTTACACCTTGCGCCGGATTGAGTCACAACCTGATTCCCTGTAGAAACTCACCGGTATACGCGGCAATTGCCGCTCGCTAAATAATTAGAACAAGGGGAGTTGGCGCAATGGAAACGGTTTCTTCTGGCGACACGCTCACGGCGTCTGCCTACCCGCCGCTGGCCCTGCGCTTTTCGGGTCGTGGCAGCGAGTACTTCGGCATCTGGATCGTCAATCTGTTACTGACGATCCTTACCTTGGGCATCTATTCCGCTTGGGCAAAAGTTCGCCGCATACGGTACTTTTATCGCCACACCGAACTGGCCAATTCCAGTTTCGATTTTCACGGCAGCCCGATCAGGATCCTGATCGGGCGCCTGGTCGCCCTGGCGATGCTTCTTGTATACAACTATACGGTACGCGTGCGCTCTCCGTGGATCCTCCTCGTGCTGCTCGTATTCGCAGTGGTGCTCCCCTGGCTGCTTCGAAATTCTTTCCGCTTTCGACTCTACAACACCAGTTGGCGGAATACGCGTTTCCACTTCCGAGGATCCGTCGGGGGAGCCTATCGAGTCTTCCTGCTGAATGGCTTTCTGACCCTGATTACGCTGTACCTGCTGGCACCCTTCACTCACCAGCGATTTAAAGCATATCAGCACAACAACAGCTGGTTTGGTCGCGCTCGCTTTTCGTTCCATGCCAGCGCTGGCCGCTTCTACCTGATCTATCTGATTCTGTTGGCCGCGATCGTGGGCTTTGGCGTTGTGATCGGTTTGGGTGGGCTTGGCAGCACGTTCACGGCCCTTGGACAGGTGCAGAGGTCAGGTGGCCACGTTGATCCACGTGCGATGATCAGGTCTCTTCTTCTTGTTTATGGCGCGCTGCTCCTCTTCGGAATTGTGATTGGGCCGCTGTTTCATGCCCTGATCACCAATCTAATTTGGTCTAATACGCGGCTCGAGAATCACCGCATCGAATGCCGCATATCGCCCTGGATGCTGATGTGGATTGGCGCAAGCAATTTCGTGCTGGTGGTTCTCACTGTCGGCCTGTTTACTCCTTGGGCGGCCGTGCGCATGACGAAGTATCAGGCGGAGTGCATTCGGCTGCTTCCAACGAGTGATTTGCAGGAGTTTGTCGCCGCGGAGCCAGAAAGAGTCGGTGCCGTCGGGGAAGAGGCAGCATCAGCGTTCGATTTCGATATCGCTCTATAGGCTTTAAGGCGGATCAACGATGGTGTCAGCGACCTATTTCGATGGGCGCTCCACACGCGTGCACGACGTCGAGCTCTCGGTCGTCGGGCAAGACCTCGTCGTTGCCGGAACTGGCATCGATCTCCGCGTCCCGATTGCGCAAGTACGAATCGACGAGCGGCTAGGCCGCGCAGCCCGCCGACTGCGCCTGCCGGACGGCACCTGCTGCGAAGTAAGGGATCTGGAGGCTCTCGATGGCCTGCTGTCCTCGACTGCGCATCGAGATGGCTGGGTTGACAGGATGCAGCGTCACTGGCGATCTGTCCTGCTGGCACTGGTCGCGTTTGGGGTTGTCGCGGTGGGGATGTACAAATGGGGCCTGCCGTGGGCGGCCGCTGTGGGCGCACGGCGTTTACCGCCCGTCTTCGCCAGTATTATATCTACCCAGGCGTTGAAGACTCTCGATGGTGGGCTGCTTCGAAAGAGCCGGATCGCGATTGCGCGCCAGCGGTCGCTGGTTGCAAAATTTGACGGACTGCAGATTCCAGAGAACGGCACGCCTCATTCACTGTTATTGTTTCGGGCTTCGCCGCAACTCGGTGCCAATGCCTTTACCCTGCCTGACGGCACGATAGTGTTGCTGGATGATCTGACCACCTCCATCGGAGACGACTCGCACATTCTGGCCGTGCTCGCCCACGAGCTTGGTCACGCGCACGAACATCATGGCCTGCAATTGCTGCTGCGCAGTTCTGCCGTGGGTGCATTCCTGACGTTCTATCTCGGCGACATCAGTCAGCTTCTGGCGGCGGCCCCAGCGGCGCTAATCCAGGCCCGGTATTCGCAGGAGTTTGAACAGCAGGCCGATGACTACGCCGCGGCATTACTGAACAAGCATGGGCTGTCGCCCGGACTGCTCGCCGATGACTTGAGCCGCCTATCAAAGCTCAGACCGGATGCCTCCGGTGGCGGTTACCTGGAAAGTCACCCACCAACCGATAGACGCATTCGCCACTTGCGAGAACTGGCGAGAACCGACGCGTTCAGGCGGCATTCTTAGGGTGCGCCCTCGTGGGGGTACATCTTTCGCTCGCTACGCAGTGGGCAGCCGTCGCCCAGGCGATCAGGATCGATAAGCCTCGCGACCCACGCCCTGGACCGGAATACCCTGCCCCGCCAGTACCTCATGCTGTAGCGCATACATCGCCGCCGCCGCCTGATCTATCGCCCGCGTGAACGCGAGCGATCCGGCCAGTATGGGCGCCAATTTGTCCTTGTCCTGAATTCTAGCCTTCGGGTACTCGTGCTCGACGACCAGGTAGGTCTTCGCGGGGTCAATACTCAGCAACTCCCGCGCCGCCAACTGATGATCGAGCCAATCGACGCTTCGGTTTTGCAGATAGGCGAGCGGATCGTGGCGCGCCGTGCCCGGCAGTTCGTGTTCGGCCAGGACCGTCTGTTTCTTCCAGGCGTGCAGCTGTGCGCCCGGTGCACTTACGGGCTTGGCGCCCTGCCAGTCTCCCCGCTCCAGCGTCTGTCCCCCGTATCCCCACGCGGCGAGGCCACGCGTATCGATCACCTGACCCTTGACGTGGAAACCGCCAATCAGGAAGTTGTAGCCGGAGTCTTTCAGGTACTGGAACAGCGAACGCGAATCCTGTCCCATCAGAATGGCATGCGAGGGATCATAGTGGATGCGAAATTGGTCCCCTACACCGTGCCGCTCGCAGATGCGGTGCAGCGCGATCCAGGGACCCGGCGCATAGGCAATATTGTTGTGCCATTTGTCGGAGATGCTCCAGCCGGGCATGGGGCATTGCTCGACACGGTAGGTCAGGCCGCGGGCCTTCGCTTCCTGCAGGAGCGGGATAAATGTCTCCTCGAACATCACGAGATTGGCGTCCATTTCCAGCTGCGCATTGCGTCCCACAAAGCCGCAGACCGCATCGGTGCCGAGCAATACGGCAGCGTCGAATACCCGCAACATGAAATCATGCTTCCGGCGCCGGACTGCCTCGTCAGCCACCAGCATGTTGTCGAAGTAGGCGAGATCGGAAAGACCGACTCCGCTGTCACGCATGGCAGCGAGCACCCGTGTCGCCCGTTGGGGCGTAAACGGCTCGCGCAGATCGAGCGTATTGGCGACCGGATCGAGCAGCGCGGCGGATGGCACGTCGCACATCGTCGGATGCAGTGCGGCGGAGAGCTGGATGTGGGGACTGCCGATCTGCCGGGCGAAGTCCAGCCACTCTTCCACCGCCAGATCCGGATCGGCATCGCGCCGCTCCCGCGGAGTCAACTCCTGCAATGCCGCCGTGAGCAGGCTGAGGCGCATGGCCTTCGGAGTAAACTGCCGGATCTCCATGCGCGCTCCTGGTTAATTTGGCGCTTTAGTCCGGCCCTTTCCTGGGAGCCCGCCTTTGCCTGGCAGGGCCTCACCGCCGATGCCGGACCGCACCGTACTCGCCCGTCCGTTCGTTCCGGAACAGGGCCATGAACAGCAGGAACACGGCGATCGCAAACACGGCGGGACACAGCCATATGGCAGTCCAGTCATGCACGCCAGGGCCGGAGTAATGATTGGCAATCTGTCCTGCTGCCCAGAAGCCCATCAGCATACCCACACCGTAGGTCGCCAGCGTGATCATACCTTGCGCGGCGCTCTTGCAGCGCTCACCGGCCTTGGAGTCGGTGTAAATCTGTCCGGACACAAAGAAGAAGTCATAGCAGACGCCATGCAGGGCGATGCCGAGGAGCAACATCCACGCCAGATCGCCTGCATTGGCGTACGCGAACAGGACATAGCGGACCGCCCAAGCCAGCATGCCCACCAGCAGAGTCCCCTTCATGCCGACGCGCACCAGGCAAAAGGGGATCAGCAGCATGAACAGCACCTCGGACATCTGGCCCAGGGTCTGCTTTCCGGTTGCGTTGGCCAGGTGAATCTCCGTGAGGAACAGGTTGGCGTACTGGTAATAGAAAGCCAGTGGAACGCAGATCAGGATCGAGGCGATGAAGAACACCAGGAAGTTGCGATCCTTCAGCAGGGCGAGCGCGTCCAGCCCCAGCATGTCCCGTACCGTCACGCGCTCTCCGGGCTGCACCCTGGGCGGTGTCTTTGGCAGCGTGAAGCTGTACAGACCGAGTACCAGGGAGGCCGCGGCACACATCGTGAATGTGTGCTTGAGCATACCGCCGGCGAGTGCCGCCGGAGCATCCCAGGAGAAAGCGTAGCTGATGACCAGACCGGCGATGATCCAGCCCACCGTCCCCCACAGCCGGATTTTTGAGAAGTGCATGGCGGGGTCATCCATTTGCCGGAAGCAGATTGCATTGACCAGTGCCAGTGTCGGCATATAGAGAATCATGTAGCCGAGCAGACACGGGTAAAAGTCCGCGAAGCTCTGCGCCATCGACAGCCGGTACAGCAGCGCCGCACCGACCAGGTGAATGATCCCCAGCAATCGCTCGGCATTGAAGTACTTGTCTGCGATCAGCCCGATCACGAAGGGCGCAATGATGGCGCCCCAGGATTGGGTGGAGTAAGCGAGCGCGCTCTGGGACCCGGTGGCAGCCAGATTGACCGCGAGGTAGCTGCCCATCGTGACGAACCACCCGCCCCAGATAAAGAACTGAAGCAACATCATCGCCCCAAGGCGGATTCGCAGGTTGCTGCTCATGCGAGGATCTTCCCTATGAGTTCAGTCGGAAAACCACTGTACAGGACGGTTCGCTAGCGCTGGTGGCGCGTCAACCGTACCCGCCCGGCATCGTCGCGCGACACGACCAGATCATCGTGTTGACCACGGAAGAGGACATTCTTCAGGGTGAGGCTCTTCCACTCCGCCGGCAGTACCGGCGGGTACGCCTCCACGAGGCCTTGCTCGCGGATCCGCAGACCGGTGAAACCATACACCAGGCTCTGGATATAGCCGCCCGAGCCCGTGAGGAAGTAGGCCGTATTGTTGGACGCCGTCTCGGTGCGCACGTTGAATGGGGGCTTGAGCGTGCCGCTGCTGAAATTACCCTGGAACCACGCGGCAGCGGCCGTGGAATCGCCGGCCGTGGCGGCGGCGATTGAATTGGGCGCCAGCCCCATGCTGTTGGTGATGTCCCGCGCCTGGACTCGGGGCGGCAAGGCGTAATCGTAATCGCCGCGCCGAAATTGCATGCTCATCGGCATATCGAGTGAAGGGAAGCTCAGTAGCAGGACACTGCCGCCTGCGGCATCTGCCGCGAGTTGCACGGCAGGGTCGAAGTCCAGGTGATGCTGCGCTGCCCCGGCCGTTGGCACATAGAGCCGACGGGCAATATCCGTCCAGCGCGGGTCGGCCTGCTCGCCCACCGCCCGCGCGGCACTCGCGGCTATGGCCAGAACCCTGGCCGCAGACACATTCGTGAACGTATCGTTGGGGACGTCGTTGTAGGGCTCATTCACCGAAGTGACGTGGAGAATCTCGTAGCGGTGACGTTGCGGGACATAGCTCACGCGGCTAGCCCAGAATCGCGCCACCTCACTGATGACCGGCCAGCCATTCGCTCTGAGCCAGTCGCGATCCAGCGTTGCCAGATAGTATTGCCACTGCGCTATGGCAATATCGGCATTGACGTGAATCTCGCGCTCGCCAAGCACGTAGGCGAAGTGCGGCGTCTGTTCGCTGCCATTCTCCGGATCCGATTCCCACGGGTACATGGCTCCGGCATAACCGCGTTCATGCGCGCGCGCCTGGGCGGCAGCGAGCGTGCGAGCGCGAAACATCACCAGCGACTTCGCGCGCTCGGGGTGCAGCAATAGCAGGGCGGGAAATATCCAGGTATCGCTGTCCCAGAAAGCATGTCCGGTGTAGCCCGGTGTCATGCCGCAGGCACCCAGGGGCCAGGACGTATCGGGCGTCGAACTGGCGAGCAGATAGTACAGCTCGGAGTGCACGGCCAGCTGCGCCCGGGGGTCCCCCTCGATGAGAATGTCGGTGTTCCACAGCTGCTCCCAGGCAGCGCGGTGTTCCGCCAGCAGACCTTCAAATCCTGCACTGCGCGCAGCTTCCGCCAGCTTGAGGTCGGCGCGCGCGTCCCCGCCCCAACCTTCGCGCGAGAAAGCCACGAACTTGCTGAACGTGTAGGTCTGGTTCCTGCGCACCCTGACGCTGAGATTCACGGCCAACCGGTACGGGCTCTTGTAAAGGGTGACCGCCTCGGGCACCAGGCCCGCGCTCAGAGCAATGGTCGATGCCTGCGCCATGCGCAATCCCTGTTCTGCCTGGCCGTCCAGCCACAATGCCATGGTGCTGGCATCACCCTCGCCCGCCGACACATGGGTGTCGCCGTGATACCAGATCGCTGCCCGATCGGGTGTCGCGGGCGGCATCGGCTCGAGGCCCTGCCCGCTCGCAGCCACGATTTCTTCCATCTGAGGGCCGCTGAGCTTGGCGAGCGGCAGGCGGGGCTGGTGCGGTGCCCAGAGATCAAGAGCAAAGGAGAGCTGCACGGTGCCGTCGAAATCCGGCGTGATCGACAGCCGGCTCGCTGCCAGATGCGGTCTCGCCTCATCAACGAAGGTTGTGACCTCGATGGCCGTGCCTCTGGATCCGTCGACGTAGTTATAGCGCGTAGTGAGCGTCGCCTCGTGTAAGTTCAGCGTCTGTTGATAGTCCCGGAAATGGGATGGGTCGAGCGGCGTCCGGTTGAGCCAGGCCTGCCCGGACGGACCGGGGCCCGTGCTGTAATCGATCTGTGTCCACCCTGGAATAGCGGCGGGCCGCGACACGTCGTCGCGCCCGTAGTCCATGAAGGCCACCAGATAGGCAGGGCTTCCTTCCGTTCCGCGGGGCGCGCTCAGCGTCGACACGTAACCGTTGGCGAGGTAAGTGGGAAAATAACTGACAAGATCCCTGGCGGTTCCGGCCAGCAGGAAGCTCGCGTCCGTGTCGGCGCGCGCGGGCAGGCCCAGCGCGACCCACAGTACAGCCGCGAGACCGGCCGGATGGCGAAACGTCACGGGCCGGTTGACCGGCAAGGCGCTCATACCAGGGCAAGCGCGAAACAAGAGGCGGATTCAATGCGGGCAGCTTGCGCTTCAGCGACCATCATCCACCTCGGCGAGATCAATCCTCTGGCAATCCAGAGTTACGCGGCCGGAACCGGACACGATCCAGGAATGCTTTGCGCTGCAGTTTCTGGATAAAGCGCCATCAGCCTGCGCATGACGCCATTGGTCCAGCCGAAGCCATCCTGCAGAGGATATTCACCGCCGCCGCCAGGCCGCCCGGTGACCTGCACGTCGTATTTTTCCATCAACTTCCCGGATTCGCCGTACACACGCCGGACAATCAATACCCAGCGGCACGCGATGGTCTGTGCCAGCGGCATAATGGAGTACTGGCGCAAGCCTGATACGGCGATCCACTGGAGCGGCGCCCACCCATTCGGCGCATCCCACTGCTGTCCAGAAAGCAGCGGTGTCGTGACAATGCCGCCGGCCATGAGCAGATCGCGGGAAACTGCCGCGGCCACCCCCAGCGCCTGTGGCTTGGCGGCGAGCCCGGCGAACAGAGGGTAGAGCGTCGCGGCAGAGATCCGCGGCACTTGCGCCCGCTTCACCCACTGGTAATCGTGATAGACGCCGGCGGTGGCGTCCCACAGGTAGCGATTCACGGCATCTCGTCGTGCCACCGCCCGGTGAGTGAATTCCCTGGCGCAGCGTTCCTCGCCGGCGCGCGCGCAGCCAGCGCTGATTGCGTTCTCAAGCCCAAACAGCAGGCTGTTCAGGTCGATCGGAATAATCTCAATGGTATTGATGGTTGCCAGGCTCCGGCCATCGGCAAACCAGCGGGAGCTGAAGTCCCAGCCACTTTCAGCCGCCGCACGCAATTCGCGGTACACCGACCGCGATTCTTGCCCACCGTGAACGGCGAGCTGCGTATCCTCCCGATACGATTCATCACGCGGCGTGTCGGCGTCGTCCCAATAGCGGTTCAGAACAGCGCCATTGGCCATGGCGACGACCCGGCGATGCGCCGTGCCGGGCCGCAGTCCCTTCTCTCCTTCCATCCAGAAGGCATGTTCGCGGCGCAGCTGCGGCAGGTAGCGCGCATAGGATGCCGCCGGATCCGCGCTGTTCAACAACCCGACCATGGCGTAGAAAAATGGGGGCTGCGAGCGGCTCACATAGTAGCTGCGGGTGCCGTTGGGCACGTGCCCATAGGTGTCAATCAGGTAGGCAAAATCGCGCACCATGTCCTCGACCAGATCCTGACGGCCGCTCTCCACGAGTCCGAGCATCGTGAAGTAGGAGTCCCAGTAGTACATTTCGCGAAAGCGCCCGCCCGGAACCACGTAGGGTTTGGGCAGCGGCAGGAGCGAGGAATAGCGCGGGGCGGTGTCAGTCGTGCGGGTCAGCTGATCCCAAAGCGCGTCGATGTGGCGCGTGATCGCGACCCGCTCGGTGGACAGTTCCGGTGCGCCGGCCTGCGCCGGCACCGTGAAATTCGCCGCGACGAAGCTCCTGAGCGCCTCCGGCGAGACCGGCTTGCTGTCATGGTAACTGCTCAGGATGTCTGCCGGAGAGCGCATCGGCACGGCATCGGCGAAAGTCTTGCCGTCCGCAAATAACTGTGCCTTCTGTACAGCGATGAACAAATCCCCGAACAGGGCTTGCGGTGTCTGCGGACTTGCTGCCGCACTGATTGACTGCGGCGGCATCGATGCGGCCGGCAGCAGTGCCAGACAAAATCCCGCAACGGCCAACCGGCGCATGCCCATCCATCCTCACTTCACCCGGGGCGCCCTATCCTCGTGCCTTCAGGCCCGGGAGTCAAAGTGCCCCTAGGATCAGCGGTCGGCGCAGGCATGCGCCATACTGCCGGCGTACAGTGTGCCGTGATCAGATTCGGGGCTGAACTTAACTGCCAGGCCGCACATGTCAAGCACCCCTACCCGGCGGCTCGCCCGCCACCCCCTGAGCTTCTGGTCAGTGAGTGTTGTCGGCTGCTGCGCGATGGGCACGGCGCATGCGGGCTATTCGCAAGGCGTATCGGTCGAACTGGCCAGCGCCGAGACCGCTATTTCCGTCGAAGGCGGCGGACACAGTCCACGAGTGCGCACGCTAGGCCTCAGAGGCGCTACGAGCTGGACTAATAGCGTAGAGGAAACCCTGCCGGGGCAGGTCGAGGTGCACGGCTCGGACCAGCCGGTGCGCTGGCGTCTGGATCGCCAGGCCAGCCAGGTTGGATCGCGTCAGATTCAGTTTGTGTACGTGGCCGATTCACCCAGGCTGCGGCTGATTTGGCGATGGCGTGTCCGTGGCAGGCAAGGTCCACTCGAACACACGATCCTGGTCCAGAATCTCGGCCGCGATCCGGTCGGGCTGCCGTTGCTGCCCAGCCTGCGCTTTGACTGGAAGATCGATCCGCGCTCCGCGCTCGAGCGCTTCTGGGTGGAAAAAGGCGCCGACACGCCCTCCTCTGCCGGCATTCATTTAGATGCGCTGCGCGACGGCGACGCCTGGATTGGTACGTCCAGCACCTACGCTCGCCCCAGCGCCAGCGAAGCGCGGGAAATGATTCCCTACTTGCTGGTCACTGAGCCGGACGGTGACCGGCGGGGCTGGTATGTGGGCATTGAGTTCAGCGGGCGGACCCGGATCACCCTTAAGCGCGCCGGCGCTTCACTGCACGGCGAAGCCGGCCTTAATCCTGCCCCCGGCCCCTATCGGACGCGAGTGCCGCCGGGCGAGACCTTCGCCACGCCCACGGTATTCGTTGGCGCTTTCCGCGGTGGGCCGGACAGTGCCGGCAACATCCTACGACGCTGGGTGCGGGCGGTGCTCAACAATCCGCGCACTCTACGAGATCCGTCCTATCCGCTGCTGGTGAACAACAGTTGGGGCAGCGGCATGGCGGTGGATGAGGCTCTCGCGCGTCACATGATCGAGGAATCGGCGCAGCTGGGATTGGAGATGTTTCATCTGGACGCGGGCTGGTTTCGCGGCGTGGGCGATTGGCAGGCTGATCCGGCAAAGTTTCCGCATGGCATCACTACGATTGCCGATTATGCTCACCAGCACGGCCTCAGGTTTGGTCTGTGGATCGACTGGACGCAGGCCGGCACTTCGCAGGAAACCGGTGCCCTCACCGTCGATAATCCGGTCACACGCGATTGGCTGGTCGCCGATCCGCCGGCAGCGTGGAAGCACAGCGAGCCGTTCAAGGGCATTACGATTGACCTGGGGGTACCGGCGGCCGCGGCCTGGGCGACGCGCGAACTCGAGCGCATCATTGTCGAATACCATCTCGACATGCTCGAACACGACGGCTACCTGGTAGCCCAGGGCAGCGCGCGCACCGATCACGCGGCCGCACCGCCGGAAACCGGAACTCTGCGGGTCTATGAGGACTCGGGATTCCTCTGGGCCGATGGTTCCAATTCGACCGACGTCAGCGATCACGCGACCCGTGCGTACTACGGGATCTATGAGCGCTTGCGTGCGCAGCACCCGGATCTGTTGCTGGAGGTGTGCAACGATGGCGGCCGCATGGTGGATTTTGGCAGCGCCGCGCACGGCGACTATTTCTCCATCACGGATACCTACGACCCGCTGTCCAACCGGCGTGCTTTCTTCGATGCCAGCCACGTGCTTCCGCCGGCGATGCTGGAAAGCTATGTGCAGAGCTGGCCCACCCCGCGCATCGAGAACTTTCGTTACCTGCTGCGCAGCGGCATGCTGGGTTGGTTCTCGCTGATGCTCGATTCGAGCCTATGGAGCCCCGAGCAGCGCGAAGAAGCGCGCGCGCAATTCGCGCTCTACAAAGCCATGCTACGGCCGCTGATCCGCGAGGCCGATCTGTATCACGTGAGCGCGCGCCCGGACGGCGTGCGCTGGGACGGCATCGAGTACTTTTCGTCCAGGCGGCACAGGGGTGTGCTGTACGCATTTCGCGGCACGGTGCCCGATCAGCCCACGCATCGATTCCGCCTGCTCGGCCTCAGCCCCGCTGGCCGTTACCGCGTGCGCTTCCAGGACCAGGGCACGG
>DATFUG010000187.1:0-5494 GCA_035261025.1 Steroidobacteraceae bacterium
TTCCGCCATCTGACTTCGGTGATTATCGCGCTGGTCGCCGGCATGCTGGTGCTGTCCGAGCTGGGAGTCTCGCTGGCTCCCATACTGGGCGCCGCCGGTATCGTCGGGCTCGCCGTGGGCTTCGGTGCCCAGAGCCTGGTCCGGGACTACTTCACCGGCTTCTTTCTGCTACTCGAGAACCAGCTCGCCAAGGGCGACGTGGTGCAGGTGGCCGACAAGTCCGGGACGGTCGAGGATGTCACGCTGCGTTACCTGCAATTGCGCGACTACGAGGGGAACGTTCATTTCATCCCAAACGGCCTGATCACGACCGTGACGAACATGAGCCGCGGCTACGCCTACGCCGTCATGGACGTGGGCGTCGCCTATCACGAGGATGTCGATCGGGCCCTCCAGGCGATGCGGGTGACCGGTGCGCAGTTGCGTGCTGATCCGGCGTTTGCCGCTCTCATCATGGAGGATTTTGAGATTGCCGGTGTGGAGCGCATGAGCGATTCAGGCGTATTCCTGCGCGGCCGCTTCAAGGTGCAAGCCCTGGAGCAATGGGACGTGCGGCGCGAATACATCCGGCGCCTCAAGCGGGTGTTCGATGAGCGTGGGATCGAATTTCCGCTGCCGCGCATGGCGATCCGCACCGAGGCCGCAGGGGAGGAGACGGCCTCGGCACGGCGCCAGCGCCAGACGGATCCGGGGGCTTGAGCGATGGCGCTCTCGCACGAGGGCGTTAAATCACGCCGATCCGGAAGACCACGCCTTCAACCAGGACGAGGGTTACCGCCAGGGCCGCCTGGGCAAAACGGGCTACGACATTGCTGAGGTTCATGATGCTGTGCTCCTGCGTAGGGGTGAGTTGATTCGTTGGGCGCTACAATGAACGCGGAACGCACCGGCAACAAACGCAATAGCTGACCCGGGGTTAAGGGAAACTTAAGGTGGCGAAGGCCTTCGACCGACTCCCGCTGGGCGCGCTGCGTGTGTTCGAAGCCGTGGCCTCGCGCCTGAGTTTTAGCGCCGCGGCCGACGCGCTCAACGTGACTCCGGCCGCAGTGAGCCAGCAGATCAAGTCACTCGAGGATTACCTGCAGGTGCCGCTGTTTCGAAGAAATGGCCGGCGCGTGGAAGTGAGCGATGAGGGCCTGGAGCTGCTCCCGGGCGTGCGCTCGGGCCTCGAGCAGCTCGAAGCGGCCATGCAGCACATCCGGCAACACCAGCGTGGCGGGCCACTGCAGGTATCGCTCCTGGCTTCCTACCTGCAGATGTGGCTGCTGCCGCGCATCCGCGCCTTCCGGCGCAAATACCCCGATGTCCATCTGCGTTTCCATACCTCCCGCGAACTGGTGGACTTCGCGCGCGTCCCCATCCACGTGGCGCTGCGCTTCGGGCGCGGCGACTACCCCAATCTGCACGTGGAGAAGCTGCTCGATGAATGGATGGTGCCGGTGGCGCATCCGGATCTGATCAAGCAGTACGGCCTGCTGAGCCGGGATACCGACCTGGACAAGGTGCCGCTGCTCGACAGCGATGAGGAGCCCTGGCGGGTGTGGCAACAGAGCGATGCGCAGCGCATCTGGCGGTTGCGGGCGCCAAACATCGACGATTCGGCCGGACTCCTGGCCGCTGCCGAGGAGGGGCTGGGCTTTGCGCTGACCCGCTGGACCATTGCGGCGCGTGCCTTGCAGAAAGGCACGCTCAAGCTCGCCGGCACTGAAGTGATCCCCTATGGCTCGTCTTACTATTTTGTCTGCCCGGTGGCTTACCTGGCCATGCCGAAGGTGGCTCAATTTCGCGACTGGCTGTTCGCGGCGGCTCGTGAGTTCCCGCTCCCACCGGCCCCGCGGCCGGCCAAGCGCAAGCCGGCGCCATAAGCGGCGGTATCCCACATGGATTTGAACCAACGCGACGCCGGGCTGGTGCGCGCCGTCGGTCCCTGGGGCCTGGCGGCGAGTACGGTCTGCATGGTCATCGGCGCCGGGATCTTCGCGGTGCCGGCGGCGCTTGCCGCGAGCGTCGGTACCTATGCGCCGCTGGCCTTGCTGGTCTGTGCGCTCGCGGTGGGCGCGGTGGCGATCTGCTTCGCCGAAGGGGGCAGCCGGATACCGAGCAGTGGCGGCGCCTACGGTTATGTGACCGCGGCATTCGGGCCCTTGACCGGATTCGTCGCCGGCACGCTGTCGTGGTTTGGCAGCGTCCTCGCCAGTGGCGGCGTTGCGGCGGCGCTGGCCGAGGTTGTGGTCAGTCTGCTGCCGCCCTCGCTCCGGGGAGCGGTGCGGCCGCTGATTATCATCGGCGTCATCGGTGGGATTGCCCTGGTCAACGTCGGTGGTGTCGTGCGCGCGACGCGGCTGGTCACTGTGGCCACTTTGGCAAAGCTGATACCGCTGCTGGTGTTTGTCGTCGTGGGCGCAGGGGCGATGCACCACGGTAATTTCGTGCAAACCGTGCAGCCTGATACCACGGGGCTGGGTCGAGCCCTGATCCTTTCCCTGTTTGCCATTTCGGGCATGGAAATCGCGCTGGCCGCGAGCGGGGAGGTGGCGCAACCGGCGCGTACCATTCCGCGCGCGCTGGCCCTGGCCATGGTTGCGGTCAGCCTGCTCTACATCGCCATCCAGATTGTCGCGCAGGGCATTCTGGGTCCAGCGCTCGCGCACTCCACGGTGCCGCTGGCCGACGCCATGGCGCGTGTCAGCCCGACGCTGCGCCTGTTGATGCTGGCTGGCGCCGCGGTGTCGATGTTCGGCCTGTTGAGCAGCGAGCTGCTCGGCAATCCGCGCGTACTGTTCGCCTTTGCACGTGATGGACTGTTGCCGGGGGTGCTGGGTCGGGTGCACCCGCGCAGCCATGCGCCGCATGTGGCGATACTCACCAATGCGGCGATTGCCATGGCTCTGGCGCTCACGGGCACGTTTGCCGAACTGGCGGTGTTGTCCACCCTGGCGACGGCACCGTTGTACATGATGGGTTGCACCGCAGCCTGGCACCTGGCACGACGCGGGGTTGCCGAGGCGGGCACGCCCCTGAATTTCCGCTGGCTCGGTACGGCGGCAATCGTCGGCGTTGCGAGCATGGTGATGCTGATTGCCCTGGCCGCGCGCGCAGAAATCCTCGGCCTGCTGGCCGTGCTCGGCGGCAGTGTCCTCGCTTATCTGCTGCTGGTCCGCCTGGCGCGACGCGCGTTGTAACTTAACCGCTGCGGATCTAGAATCCGACTGGGAGATGATAGGCGCTGTTGCTTTTTAGCAACGGAGAAAAGAGACCACCAAGAATCAGTCTTGCCGCGGCCAGGGGCGAGGGATGCGGCAGGCGCGCTCCTCGCCGGCGCATAAAAACATTTTCGTCATTCCGAGGGAAAGTCAATGAAAACTTTGCGAATTCTCGGGACCGTATCGGTCCTGACGCTGGGCATGCAGCTGGCGGTTGCCCAGCAGAAGCCAGCCGACACGACCGGCAGCAGTGCTGCGCCCACCAGTGAGATGTCCGAAATCATCATCACCGGAACCCGGCGCCTGGACCGCACCGTGGCGGAGTCGTCGGCACCGATCGACGTGCTCAGCGGCGCTGATCTTTCGATACAGTCCACGTCGAATTTGGTGGACACCCTGTCCAACACGGTACCGTCGTTTATCGTTGGCCAGAATTCCATCTCCGATGCTTCCAGCTTCGTGCGCGGCCCGTCCTTACGCGGTCTGGCGAGCGACGAGATGCTGGTCATGCTCAATGGCAAGCGCATGAACCGCTCTGCTCTCGTGCAGGTCTACCAGGGCGGCGAGACGGAGTTGAACTTCGGATCGCAAGGTCCCGACCTCTCCTCCATTCCATCGATTGCCATCAAGTCGCTGGAAATTCTGCGTGACGGTGCTTCGGCGCAGTACGGGTCCGACGCCATCGCCGGCGTCCTGAATTACCAGTTCCGCACCAATTCTTCGGGCCTGGAGCTTTCCGCCCGGAGCGGCAAGTACTATCCGAAGGGCTACTCGAGCGATGGCGCCGACACGCAGGTCGCGGCCAATCTGGGCCTGCCGCTGGGCAGCCAGGGCTTTGTCAACCTCAGTCTTGAGGTAGGCAAGAGCGATCAGACCGTGCGCAATCCGACGCGGCCTTCGGCCCTGGAATTGGCCGTTTTCCGTCCCGATCTTGCGCCTGGATTGCCGCACTACCCGGGTCCGGTCCAGCAGTGGGGATCCGGCCCGTCCAAGGGTTACAAGGCCGTGATCAACTCCGGCCTCAAGCTCGACAATGGCGATCAGGTTTATTTCTTCGCCAACTACTCCCACATCGAGATGGACGAGAGCTTCAACTATCGCCTGCCGATCAACTTCACGGGCGCCAGCGGTGCGAGTTACTCCGAGAACCCCGTGTTTACGGACTTTTACCTGACTCCCTGTCCGCCCGGCAATGCCACCTGCCCGGCCGGTGGATTTGTGGTTGATAACAACATCTTCAATTTCAGACAGACGACTCCCCTGGCTGGATTTACGCCGCCGAGCTACCCGTCCGGATATACGCCGCGCTTTTATGGCACGACGCAGGAGATCTTCGGCACGGTGGGATACAAGGGCACCACCAGCGGCGGTATGACTTACGATTTTTCGGGCACGCTGGCCCAGAACTACCTGAACATGTCCCTGCGCAGTTCCCTCAATCCGTCGTTGGGCCCACTGTCACCCACCGACTTCTACATAGGCAAGTTCCAGCAGCAGGAAGCTGTCCTGAACTACGATGTGACCTATCCCTGGAAGGTCGGTGCGTTTGCCAGCCCGATAACGGTCGCAGCGGGTCTGGAGTGGCGCAACGAGACCTATCAGCAGTTCCTCGGTGATCCGGCGTCCTACCTGCCCGGCCCCTATACCTCCCAGCCGCTCTATGACTGCAACGGTGCGGTTTGCACGGCGCATAATCCCGACCCGATCACGCATCAGCCGGAAACGCTGTCGCATAACGCCGGGTCCAACGGCTTTGGCGGCATCAGCACCGGGGTCGACGCCGGACAGCGCAGCTACGCGGGCTATGTGGATCTGGAAGCCGACGTGACCTCGATGCTCACTCTGGGCGTCGCGGGACGCTATGAGGATTACGCCTCCTTCGGCTCCACGACCCTGGGCAAGATTCAGGCGCGCTTGAAGTTCAACGATGCCATCGCCATACGTGCCACCGCCAGCACCGGGTTCCACGCACCCAGCCCGGGACAGTCGAATGTCGAGACCCTGAGCACGACGTTCATACCGGGAACGACGACGCAGGTGCAGATCGGCACATACCGGGTCACGAGCCCGGCCGCCAGGCATTTCGGGGCGACGACGCTCAATCCCGAGAAGTCCACCAATCTGAGCGCCGGTATCGTGCTGACGCCGATCCAGGACTTGCTCATCACCCTTGATGGCTACAGCATCGAGGTGAAGAACCGCATCGGCATTTCCCAGCAGTTCACGGTGACGCAGGCGGACATCGATGCGGAGCCCGCACTGGCGTACGTCGGGCTCAACGGTACGGTGCA
>DATFUG010000188.1:0-5896 GCA_035261025.1 Steroidobacteraceae bacterium
GCCACACGCCGAGGGCCTCGAAGATGCGCCGGCTCCCGTTGCCCAGTGCAGTGGTGCGATCATCGAAACTGGGCTGGCTGGCGCCATCCACCGGCACCGCCTCAATGAGCACCACGCGCAATTTTGTATCGGCAAGCGCCACCGCCAGGCTGGCGCCGACCATGCCGCCGCCGACGATGGCGACATCGACCGGGGCCGCCGCGCGCGCGCTCATGCGGCCGCCATCAGCCTCTCGATGGCGTCCGCGGCGGTCGGTACGCCGGCCGTCAGCACTTCATGGCCGGTGCGGGTCACGGCCACATCGTCTTCGATCCGTACGCCGATGTTCCAGAAGCGCTTCGGCACGCCCCTGCTGCCCGCAGGAATGTAGATGCCCGGTTCCACGGTCAGGACCAATCCGGGTTCAAACACCCGCCATTCATTGCCGACCTTGTAATCACCGACATCGTGCACGTCGATGCCGAGCCAGTGCCCGGTGCGGTGCATAAAGAATTTCTTGTAGGCCCCGTCCTTGATGAGGCTGGCGAGCGGTCCCTTGAGCAGCCCGATGCGCACCAGGCCCTGGGTGATCGCCCGCACCGCGGCATCGTGCGGCTCGTTCCAGTGATTGCCGGGTTTCACCTTGGCAAAGGCGGCGTGCTGCGCGGCCAGCACCACGTCGTAGACCGCGCGCTGTTCGGGGCTGTAGCGGCCGCTGACCGGGAAAGTGCGCGTGATGTCGGAGGCGTAGTACTCGTGCTCACAGCCGGCATCGATCAGCAGCAGGTCGCCTGCCTTAAGCGGCTGGTTGTTGTCGCGGTAGTGCAGCACGCAGGAATTGGCCCCACCCCCGACGATCGGGTGGTAGGACGTATCGGCGCCATGGCGGCCGAACTCATGCACCAGTTCGGCCATGACCTCGTACTCGGTGCGCCCGGGGCGGCAAAAGCGCATGGCGCGAATGTGCGCGCCCGCGCCGATCTGGCCGGCGCGGCGCATGATCGACAGCTCCTTGCGGCTCTTGAACAGGCGCATGTCGTGCAGCACGTGGTCCAGGGCCACGAATTCCTGGGGCTGATGCGCACCCGCGCGCGCCTGCGCACGCAGGGTATTCACCCAGCTGACCACGCGCTGGTCGAAGTCGTGGTACTTGCCCATGGTGTAGTAGACCCGGGCGCGGCTCTCGATGAGTCCGGGCAGGATCTCGTCGATGTCGCTGATGGGAAAGGCGTCATCGGCACCGTAATCCCGCCGCACCCCTTCCGGGCCGGAGCGCTTGCCGTCCCAGATCTCCCGTTCGGCGTTGCGCTCGCGCACGAACATCACGAATTCGCCCTGTGGCCGCCCCGGGATCAATACCCCGACGGCCTCGGGTTCGCCAAACCCGGTGAGGTAGTGGAAATCGCTGTCCTGGCGGAAGTTGTAGAGCACGTCGTTGTTGCGTGTGCGCTCGGGCGCCGCCGGCAGCACCGCAATCGCATCCTTGCCCATCACCCGCATCAGTTGGCGGCGGCGGCGGGCAAATTCCTCGGCCATCTTGCTGTTCATAGGGAGCCTCTGATCAGACCAGCGTCGGTTGACGCATCAATGTAGAGGAAGCCGGGGCGACGCCGCCGGGTGCCTCAGGGCGCCCAGTTCTTCGAACACCACCTGCACTCCGACCCGCACGAATTCCACCAGTTCCGCCAGCGCCGCCTCGTTGGCCTCGAGCCCTTCGCGCTCGTCGACCCCCGCCCGCATGATCTGCGCCAGGTCGCGCACGATCTCCCCGGCATCACCCGGCAGGTGCTCAGGATCAGGCGCTCCGCTGGTGCCCAGCCCATAAACGAAGCCATTGCACCACAGGGTGAGCGCCTCGGTGCGCAGCTCGATCGGCTCCTCGTCGTCGGGCATCAGCAGGTTGAACTGCATCTGCGTGCTGGTGAGCGCCGCACGCGTCTCATCGTAGAGCTCGCGCAGCTGCGCCGCGGCATCGCCCGGGGCCGTACCTTCGGGAAGGATCTCGGCCAGCCAGTCCTCCAGCCGGTAAGCGCCCGTCGCGCACAGGGCCCCTGCCAGAGTGCCGTGCGCTTCGGCGGGCTCGGTGACCGCTCTGGATTCTGACAAAAGGCGTTTGACTTGATCGTAGTTGCTGTGGCTGGCCACTTGATTCCGGCCGCATGGATTGACCGCGGGCATGGTAGGGCGCGCCACGTCCACACGCAACCGCTACACTGTTTACCTACATTTCCAGCATTTCGATTGACCGCACTCGTGGCGCGGAACTATAGTTTTCGCATGGCAGACAGCAAAGGCAGCGCGAATCTCGACCTGGAGCTCAAGCGCCTCGAAAAGCGCCTCGAAGAACTGGTCGCGACCATGCACCGTCTCAAGGAAGAGAACCGGGCCTTGCGGCAGCGCCAGGACGGCCTCGCGGCGGAGAAGACTACGGTGATGAACCGCAGTGAACAGGTGCGTGCCCGGGTCGAAGCGATGATCGGGCGACTCAAGTCGATGGAGCACACGGCTTGAGCGCGGCCGAAGCCACACGCGTCAGTGTCCGTATCCTCGACCGGGACTACTTCATCGCCTGCCCGCAGGAAGAGCGCAGCGATCTGCTCGACAGCGCCGCTTTCCTGAATGCCCGCATGAAGGAAATCCGCGATACGGGCAAAGTTGTGGGCGTGGATCGCATTGCCGTGATGGCGGCCCTGAATATTGCCAATGAAATGCTGCGCCAGCGTGAACAGGATCACGGTTCGCAGGCCGACGTCGGCGTTCGCGTGCGTGCGCTGCGCGAACGTGTCGAATCTGCGCTTCAGAAAGGACAGCAGCTCGATCTTTAGTGTAGAGTCCGACACGCGTCGCCTGTGGTGTTCGATAAGCGGGCTGGGTTACCTCTCGACCCTAAGTTGAAACACCCCGGGATCTGACCTTGCTGGCAGCATTGTGCAAGTCTGCCCCGAGCAGAAAGCCTTACCTGCCGCAGGAAGTCCCACTTGTTGCTCTGGTCGAGAGCAACGGTTCGCACCGGCATCGCGGGTGACGCTTCTTTTCCAATTTGGCGCAGCGCCGAGCCGACTTGCCCCAACAATCACCACAGTCGCGCCCCGCGCTGCGCCGCGCCCTGCTCGCTGGCCGTGCCGCGCTCGCACCCACCGCGCGCGCCGCGGCCCAGCGGCGCATACTCGATCATGTGGCGCGCCTGCCGGCGCTCCGGCCCGGCGCCACGGTTGGCCTGTACGTCTCGCGCGGTTCAGAGGTCGCCACCGAAGCGATCCGGGCCCTGGCCCGAAGCCGCGGCTGCCGCGTCTTTCTGCCGCTCATTACTGATCACGAGAACATGCAGATGGAGTTCCACGCCGATCACGGCCGCCCCCTGCGCCAGAACCGCTACCGGATCGGCGAACCCATCGGCGGGCGGAGCATCGCCGCCCCTGCGCTCGCCGTGGTACTGATGCCGCTGGTCGGCATGGACGACTTCGGCAACCGGCTTGGCAATGGCGCCGGCTACTACGATCGGTGGCTCGCCTTCCGGCGCGGCACGCGCGGCACCCCACTGCTGGTGGGACTGGCCTTTGAGTGCCAGAGGCACACGCGCATTGAGCCACAGGCACACGACGTGCCGCTCGATGCGGTGATAACCGAGAATGGCCTGCAAGTGTTTGCTCCCAGGCATTGATTCATGGGCTATTGGCTGCTCAAGACGGAGCCCGGTACCTTCGGCATCGACCATCTCGCTGCGCTCCCGCAGCGCACCTCGGCCTGGGACGGCGTGCGCAACTATCAGGCGCGCAATTTCCTGCGGGATCAGGTGCGAGTGGGCGATCAGGCATTCATTTACCACTCGAGCTGCGCACTGCCGGGGATTGTCGGCATCGCCGGTGTAGTGCGGGCTGCGTACCCGGACGCGACGGCCTTTGACCGGCGCCACAAGCACTTCGACGCCGGCAGCGATCCGGCATCGCCGCGCTGGTTCGTCATCGACGTGCAACTCCAGCGCCGCCTCGAACGCGTGATCACACTCGATGAATTGCGCGCGCACGCGGCTGACAAACTGCGCGGCATGAAGCTCCTGCAACGTGGCAGTCGACTCTCCGTGATGCCCGTCGACGCAGCTCATTGGCAGTTCATCCTGTCGCTCGAACGAGTGTGAGCAAGTTCACATCAATGGTTGCGCGAATCGCTCGCTTGTTTTTTTGTGCCTCGTGTATATACTCCGTCCCCGGACTAACCTGATATATGGAGACTGTTCATGGCTAAGGCAAAGAAAAAGGCCAAGAAGAAAGCTGCGAAGAAGAAGTAAGGGCCTTTACTTCGAGGCGGGTGGGAATCAAATCTCACACGCCTGATTCAAAGCTGAGACTGTGCCCGCGAAAGCGGGCACAGTCATTTCAGAGGCTGGAAAACATGGCACTTTCCGCTCAGGAGAAGAAGCAGCGCGTCGCCGGGGCGGCGCTCGATTTTCTGCGCGAGGGAATGCTGCTCGGCGTCGGTACCGGCTCCACCGTCAATGCCCTGATCGACCAGCTCGGGCCCTGGAAGTCGCGCCTGCGTGGCGCGGTATCCAGCTCGGAGGCCAGCACTGCCAGGCTCCGTACCATCGGCATTCCGGTGTTTGAGCTCAACGACCACCCGGAACTCGAGCTATACGTTGACGGCGCGGACGAGGCCAACGCCCGCCGCGAACTCATCAAGGGCGGCGGCGCCGCCCTCACCCGGGAAAAGATCCTTGCCTCCGCCGCGCGCACTTTTGTCTGCATCGTCGACGACAGCAAACTGGTCGACGTACTCGGTCAGTTTCCGTTGCCCGTGGAAGTGATCCCGATGGCGCGCGCGCTGGTGACTGGCCAGCTCGCGCAGCTCGGCGGACGCGCGGTGTGGCGGAGCGGCGTCGTCACCGACAATGGGAACGAGATCCTCGATGTCCACGGGTTGCGCATTACGGAACCGGTCCGCCTGGAATCGGCCCTCAACCAGCTCGCCGGCGTAGTGACGGTCGGCCTGTTCGCCGCCCGGCCGGCCGATGTGCTGATCGTGGGGAGCGAGTCGGGCGTGCGCACGCTGTAGTGCGGTGGGATGGCTGGGGGACTAGGATTCGAACCTAGGTTAGCGGAGTCAGAGTCCGCGGTCCTACCACTAGACGATCCCCCATCCGTACGCTGGCCGAAGATGCTAGCAGACCCTGCACGGCGAGCGCACCGCCCCTGCCGGAGCGCCAGGCGGAGTTCTGAGGACTAGCGCTTGGAGTATTGCGGGCCGCGGCGGGCTTTGCGCCGGCCGACCTTTTTGCGTTCGACCTCGCGGGCATCGCGGGTGACGAAGCCTGCCTGACGCAGGGGCTGGCGCAGGGTCGCATCGTACTTCATCAGCGCCCGGGCAATGCCGTGGCGAATCGCGCCGGCCTGACCGGTGATCCCGCCACCGCGGACCTGGACCTTGATGTCGAACTTCCCGGTGAGCTGCACCAGTTCGAGCGGCTGGCGCACGATCATGCGGCCGGTCTCGCGTCCAAAGAACTCATCAATGGGCCGCTCATTGATGGTGATGCGCCCGGTGCCCGCCTGCATATGCACGCGGGCCGTGGAAGTCTTGCGCCGGCCGGTACCGTAGTCTGTGGAGGCTGCCATGTGTGGATCCTGAAGCTCTAGAGTGCGAGGGGCTTGGGCTGCTGGGCGGTATGGGGATGCTTGCCGCCAGCGAAGACATGGAGCTTGCGGAACATGTTCCGTCCCAGCGTGTTCTTCGGCAGCATGCCCTTGATCGCAAACTGCAGCGCGCGCTCGGGGTGCTCCTGCAGCAGCTTGCCCAGTGCGATCGACTTGAGGTTGCCGAGGTACCCGGTGTGCTGGTGGTACATCTTGTCGTCGAGCTTGTTGCCCGTGACGGCAATCTTCTCGGCGTTCAGCACCACGATGTGGTCGCCCATGTTCACGTG
>DATFUG010000189.1:0-6362 GCA_035261025.1 Steroidobacteraceae bacterium
ATGCGCGCACGGATTTTGTCCACGTTGTAGGCGAAGCCGTTGATGGCATGCAGATAGGGCAGCGCATAGCGATTGCCCGGATCGGACGATGCCTGATCGGCGAGCGCCTGCGGATCGAGATTCTCCCAGTGCGGCAGGCGCGCCTTGTCGAGCTGCAGATACACGCCGGCCTTGATCTCGCGGCTGTAGTATTCGTTCGCGGACACGACCACGTCGTAGCCTGAGCCGCCGGCCATCAGCTTGGTTTCCTTGGTCTCCTCCGCATCGAAAGTGTCGTACACCACCTTGATGCCGGTGGCCTTCTCGAAATCACTGAGCGTGCTCTTGCCGATGAAATCGGCCCAGTTGTAGACAAAGAGCTTCTGCTCGGCGGCCACCGCGACCAGCGGCAGGAGCAGCAGCGTGGCGATGGAGCTTAAGCGTTTGACGCGCACGTGGCGCCGGTTGCCGGCGGCGCTAGCGCGCCAGCTCACTGCGAACCCAGTCCTGGAACTTGTACACGTCATACTCTTCGGGCATCAGCACTCCGGCCTGATGCGCTCTGGATCCGAGGCCCTGCTGAACCAGTTCGCAGACCGTGGCGTCCTCGCTCATGACCTGCGTAACGAACTCGACCGCCGGCTGGATATCGAATCCCGGTTGCGACAGGGACTCGGGCGCCACCAGCCACTGGGCACTGACCCGCGTCTGAGCGGGTCCCAGGGGCAGATAGCGCACGACGCGCACGTAGTCGACATGCGCCACCAGGTACATGGACGGCGTAAAAGACAGGTACTGGTAACCGAGCTCGCGCTCACGCGCGCTCAGACCCGCGAAAGGCACGCCATGCGGCTTCCCGTCGCTGGTCCAGCTCGCCGCCCCGGAACGCAGACCGCCGCGAAATTCCGGTTCCGCGCGTCCGGCATGTTCGCTCCAGTTGGCATCATCCTTAGGCTCCATGATGCCGCGCCGGTAGATCGGCACCAGGCGGCTCAAGTTCGGATGCACGCCGGGACAATGCAGGCACTCGTTGTAATTCTCCCACAGGATCTTCCAGTTGCACTGCACGGTCCGATCCTGCGAATGCCCAACGCGCAGGCCCGCCAGCGGCCAGTTCTGCAGCGCCGCCGCATCAGCGTGGAAATAGTGCTCGGGATCCTTCGCCGGAGCGGCGCCCAGGTTCACGAAGACAAAGCCGTTCCACTCACGCAGTTGCACCGCGTAAAGCGACAGGTCCTGGTCGATGGCGGGAATCTCCCGGCCGTGCATTGGGCGACGCAGGAACTTTCCGTCCAGGCCGTAGCTGAAGGCGTGGTAGCGGCAGGTGATTGCGGCCGCCGCGAACTGGCCCGTCTCGGCCGAGCACAGGGCCGCTCCGCGATGACGGCAGGTGTTGTGGAAGGCCCGCAGCACTCCCGCGTCGTCGCGCACCAGCAGGATTGTCTGCGTGCCCAACCTGAAGGTTCCGAACGAGCGCGGTCCCGGCAGCGCCTCCGATCGACACAGGTAGATCCAGTCGCGGTACCAGATCTTCTGCAGCTCGAGCTCGAAGTGCGTCGCGTCCAGATAGTAGGGGCTGGGCAGCGTCGGCTCAGGCCGGCGCAGGCCATTCCACTGCTTGAGGTCCGCGTTCACGCTGTTTCAGCTCATAAGTGCAGGGTCGCCGTGATCCCGATGGTGCGCGGCCTGAAGGTATAGTCGTTTTCCTCCACGCTCGGCGAGGTCTGCACCATGTTGCCCGAACCTACGGGGAACTCGGTCAGGTTGTAGGAGTCCGGTTGGCCCAGCTGGTAGTTGGTCACGGTATGCGAATCGAACAGGTTGTCCACGAAGGCGGCCAGTGCCCAGTTGCCGACGCTGATCCCGGCGCGCAGCGTGGCAAATGCCGTCGAGGACAAGGTAAAGGTGTTGCCCGGATTTGCCGACAGCGCATTGCCCAGGTTGTACTGCGAGGTGCCGTTCGGAGGAGGCCCATCCTGCAGAACCGACGGCCAGTTGTTGCGCGCCTGGTATTCCCAGTCCAGTCGCACGAATGCGGGATGATCCGCAATCTTGAAGCCGAACTCGGCACCGACTGCGGTCGTCCAAGGCGGCGTGAGCCCCGGGCTGTACTCGATCGCCCCCTGGCCGGATATGGCGTCGCCCACGTTGGACAGAGGCAGGTGAGTGCCGCAGCCGTCGGGCGGGCAACCGGCTTTCGTATAGCGCGCGTCGGTGTAGCCGGCGGCCAGATCGAATTTCCACGCGCCGGCCGCGAACTCCACCTGCAGATCGACGCCCTTGGCGACCGCGTCGCCCAGGTTGTCCGTAAATTGCAGGCCGCAAGCGCCGGCAACGTACACATTCTGCTGAATGTTGCGCCACTGGATGTAGTAAACGCTGCTGGCAATCTGCAGGTGCGAACCGAGGCGGTTCTTGGCGCCGATCTCATAGCTGTTGGTCGAATCGGACGCGTAAGTCAGAGGCGCGCCGTTCGAGAATCCGGCCGCCGCCAGATCGGTGTCGCAGTAGGAAGGCAGCGGGGAATTGCCGCCGGGGGCCCTGAATCCCTTGGCGTAGGTGGCATAGAACAAGTTCGCACTGTCCCGCTGGTAGGCAATATTGACCTTGGGCGTATTGGGCGTCTCGGACTGTGAAGCGCTCGCCGGATAGGGTCCGAAGTTCTCCACGCCGTCCGAATAGTGCTGCAGCTCGAAGGTGGTGCGTGCAACCCGCTCGCCCACCGTCAGGCGCAACCTGTCCGTCAGCGCATAGCCGAGCTCTCCGAACACAGCGATCTGCTTGTCGGTCGTCGTATTGGCGTTGTAATAGATATCGCAGCTGGGGATGACCGTGTAGGTGCCGATGCCGTTGCAGGAGTAGAAATCCCCGAAAATGGCCAGGGGGTCTGAGGCATACAGGGCCTGGAACAGCTGGCTGATCTGCGGATCCCTGAGCTCCTCGAGGCTGCCCTCCTTGGAAATCTGCCAGAACGCACCGACGGTCCAGCGCCAGGGCGAAGCGTCATCGGTGGACTGCCAGCGCACCTCCTGTGTCCAGCTGCTCTGGTGGTTCGTGATGACGTTCGGCGTCGAGTAGCCGGCGAACCCGGGTGGCATGTGAATGCCGTTGGCATCGATCAGCGGGTACCAGGAGCAGGGCGGATTCTGCACGGCCGGGATGGCCGGGTCGATCGGCCCCGGCACCAGGCCGGTATCGGCGCAGGGCAGACCCAGAGTATTTGGATTATTCGACCAGCCGAGCGACTGGTAGTAGGCCAGGTCGTAGACCGAACCCTGGTAGCCCGTTTTCTCCTTGCGGTAATAGTAGGACGAATTGGAGATGATCTGGCTGTGCGCGAGATTAATCTCGAGCTTGATTGCTGGCAGCACAAACTCGTCGGGCACCGGCATGCGCTCGGGAGTCGCGTTGTTGAACTGGCCCTTGTCCGGATTGGAATACGCCGGCCAATAGGTCGACTCGTCGTGCTTCTGTCCGTGCTGATACATGATGCTCGGCGTCACGGTCACGCTGCTGGAGGGCTTCCAGACGGCCGCCAGGCGCAAGTTGTAGGCATCGGCATAGTTTGACTTGCTCTCGGTCTGCATGCCGGTTTGCGGATCCACCCGGTTGATCCAGCCGCCGTCCTCACGAAACCAGGCGCTGGCCCGAATGCCCAGAGTGCCATCGATCAGTGCGGCGCCGTGGGCCACACCCAGTTCATAGCTGGGAGCTCCGTTTGCCGTGGTCGACGCCTCGCTGCGCACATAGGTGCTCGAACCGGTCAATTTGGGCTGAGCCATGATGTAACGCACCGTGCCGCCCTCGGATCCGGCACCAAACAGCGTGCCCTGCGGGCCACGCAGCACCTCAACCCGGTCCAGGTCAAAGGTCTTCGGCAGGGAGTCGTCCGGGTTAAAGCCCAGGGAGCGCATCTGCACCGGGGTGTCGTCCAGATAAATGCCGGTGGTGCCCGCGCCGGCAGATGAGGAGATGCCACGGATTGAAATCGCGTTCGTCCCGGTGTTGTCAACGGCCACGCCCGGCGTGAAGCGGGCGATATCCTGGAAGTCCTTGATGCCGCGCTGGTCCATGGACTCCTGGGAGAGGGCCGTGACGCTGATCGGTACCCGGTTCAGGTTTTCCGAGCGCCGGGTTGCCGTCACCACGATCTCCTCGAGGCCTCCGGCTTCAGCTGCCGTGCTCGGGGCGCTCTGCGCCCGGCCCGGTCCGCCGTACATCAGTCCCGCCAGGCCCAGCGCGCAGACACCCACCACGGCGGGCAGTGCCCGGTGGCGGACTTTCGAGGGATAGGTCGCCTTGATGTACATACCATCTCCTTGGAATTGACGCCGGACCCCGGCCCGGTTCTTGTTGTTGCTCGCAAGCCACGCTGGCGGGCTCTGATGCGCCCCCGATTGTGTGTCGGCCCGCTTCATGATTGCAACACGACGGCGGCGTTGGCGCGCCAGCTCATGTAGACCTCGTCACTCCAGTCGATCGACCATTCGCTGGTGCGCTGCTCGTTCTGGGCGAACACGGTGACGAGCTTTCCGGAGCCGGTCTTGATGCGGTAGGTAGAGCGGTTGCCCAGGTAACCGAGCTCCGAGACCGTTCCTTTCAGCAGGTTCAGGCCCTCTCCGGCCGGGGGCTGCTTGCTGAGGCGGATTTTTTCCGGCCGCAGCGACACCCAGACGCGCTGCCCGTAGCTCAAGCGCCCGACGTCATCGACCAGCAGTTCACCGCCCGCCTCCGGGCTCTTGACCCTGATCTGTCCGGGCTCCGTGCCGGTGACGGTGCCCTCGAAGAGATTGGTGGTGCCGATGAAATCCGCGATGAAGCGGGTCTGCGGGAACTCGTAGATCTGCGAGGGCGTGCCGACCTGGATCACTTCGCCGTGATTCATGACCGCGATGCGGGTCGACAGCGCCATCGCCTCGTCCTGGTCATGGGTCACGAAGATGAAGGTCGTGCCGACCTGATATTGGATGTTCATCAGCTCGAACTGCGTCTGCTCGCGCAGCTTCTTGTCCAGCGCACTCAGGGGCTCGTCGAGCAGCAGCACCTTGGGTCGCCTGATCAGGGCGCGGGCCAGCGCTACGCGCTGGCGCTGGCCGCCCGACAGCTGGTGCGGCTTGCGTTTCGCCAGGGCACCGAGCTGCACCATCTCGAGGGCGGCCTGGACCCGCTGTTCCCGCTCCTCCTGGCTGATCGGCAGGCGCCGCAGCCCATAGCCGACGTTGCGCTCGACGCTCATGTGCGGAAACAGCGCGTAGGACTGGAACATCATGTTCACCGGGCGCTCATGCGGGGGTACGCCGTTCATCTCCACGTCATCGATCAGGATCCGCCCGGAACTGGGCTGCGTGAATCCAGCCAGCATGCGCAGCAGCGTGGTCTTGCCGCAGCCCGAAGCTCCCACCAGGGCAAACATTTCGCCCTTGAAAATGCGCAACGTCACCGAATCGACTGCGGTGAATGGGCCGTAGGTCTTGCCTACGCCCTCGATCAGGACCTGCGGCCTGGCGCCCGGATCAAGCCACGGCTTGTCGGCGAGTGCTTTGGGATCAGTGTTATTCATGCCATCGACACCAGCCAGTGACAGCCAGCATAGCAGACGCCTAGAAGTCAGCCGGCGGCGTCGCGCGACGCCGCTCCGGAGCGTAGAACGGCCGTTCAACGACCAAGGCACGCGCCATGCGCCGCTCCCACACCAGCTCGCGATTGAGGTAGATATCGGCCCACACCGTGCTGCCGGTCCTGAAGTGCGGCGCCGTCAGCATGGCCAACGCAATATTGCGCTTGCAGGTCGGTGACCAGGTGGCCGACATCACGCTGCCGACTTCATGTTGCCCCGCGCGCTCCGCATACAGGAGTGCGTGGTGGGCCGGCTTGTTGCCCTCGACGTCCAGTCCCACAAGCTGCCGCGCCGGACCCCGCCGCTGCTCCAGCAGGAGCGCGCGGCGGCCGGTGAAGTGCCCCTTGCCAAAATCCACCAGCCAGGCCAGTCCGAGCTCGAGGGGTGAGCGGTCACGTCCGGTGCGCAGGGTTCGCCCGGCCGACACAAAATCGAGATTCGGCAGCAGGAATCCCGCCTCGATGCGCACCATGTTGAGCGCCTGCGAACCGATCGGACGGACGCCGCGTGTACCGCCTGCGGCCATCAGCGCATCCCACAGCGTTTCGGCCGAGGCCGGGTCCATCCACAGTTCGTAGCCCAGATCGCCGGTGAAACCGGTGCGGGAGACCAGCAGGGCATGCGGACCAGACTGGAAATGACCGGTCTCAAAGGGCCTGAGCCGCTCGATGCCGGACAGGCCGAGGCGCTTGAGAACGGCGCAGGAGGTGGGGCCCTGCAGCGCGAGCGCGGCGATGTCCTCGGTCACCTCCTCGATCTGCACCAC
>DATFUG010000190.1:0-11593 GCA_035261025.1 Steroidobacteraceae bacterium
TTTTATATAAGAATCTACACTTCACATGTAAAGTGTATTCCGAGGGGGCTTTTTCAATTAGCCCAGCCTGACCGTCGAGATAACAAGGAGGGGGAAACATGAAGCTTCGATTGCTTGTCACATCAGTCGGGTTCTGCTCGCTGCTAGCGTCCGCCAATGTCGGTGCCGAGGTCCCTGCCAGCACCGGGACTCTTGAAGAAGTCGTCGTGACCGGCTTCCGTGCCAGCTTGCAGACCGCCATCGAATCCAAGCGCGAGGCTGCATCGATCTCGGACACGATCTCCGCCGAAGACATCGGAAAGTTTCCCGAGCTGAACCTCGCGGAATCCCTGCAGCGCATCACTGGCGTGCAGATCACGCGCAACAACGGCGAGGGCCAGTTCGTGAGCATTCGCGGGCTGCCGCCGAACTTCGCGTTGGTCAACCTCAATGGTCGCGACATGCCCTCGCCGCCGCGGCCGGGTCCGTTCGGCTCACGCAGTTTTGACTTCAGCATCATCACCGCCGACTTCGTAAACGCGGTGGATGTCTACAAAGCGCCGACCGCCGACCTGAACGAGGGCGGGCTGTCGGGCACGGTCAACGTTCGTACCCTCAACCCAGCCGACGTCACCGCTCGCAAGTTCGTGGTCAGCGCCAAGGGTTCCTACAACAGCAATACGGCGACGACCGGGCCGCGCCTCTCGGGCATCTACGAGGACACGCTGGCCGACGGGCGGCTCGGGGTGGTTGCGGGCGCGAGCTATTCGAAGCGCGACATCCTGAACTTGCGATATCAGGCCTATGGACTTCAACCCACCATGTGGTGGCCGGGCTCAACGGGTGCAGGGCCCACGAATTTCCCGGCCAACGCGTTCTGGGACAATGCGCAGGAATTCGACGCACTGACTGGCCAGGACGAGCGCACGACCTATCTGGCGGCACTGTCCCTCAAAGTCAATTCGAGTGCGGATCTGTACGCGCAATACCTCAACTCGAGCTATTCGGTCGATCAAGTCTCGAACGGTGACGTGCTTCGCTTCGCCGGAGGCGCCGGCGCGGCGCCGGCAGCCATCACGGCCTACACATTGGGCCGCACGATTACCGAGCCTCTCCCGGGCACCACCGGCGTGACCGGCCAAATCATCGACTCGCTCACGGCCACCGGAATCGACTATCGGAACAACGCGCGCACGGGATTCGAGGACGACAAACTGCGGCAATACGCCGTGGGCTTGAATTTCAGATCCGGCCCATGGAGCGGCAACGTGGATCTGTCCGACGCCAAGTCCTCTTCGGCGCTGTCGAACCTGGCGCTCGAAGCCACGGGGTTCGCGTCGGCGTCGTCCACCATCGGTTCTGGTCCGGCAACCTGGACCTTTGCCCAAGGCTATAACCCGCTCGACCCCACGCAATTCCATGCTGCAAGCTTCAACGGCGCTTACAAACAGCCGGCGGAAGACGAAATCAAGGCCGCCAAGTTCGAGGTCAAGTACAAGAACAGCGGCGGCTTCATCCGCGGCGTGACGCTGGGCCTGCGCCTGAAGAGCGAGGAGAACAGCTACCAGACCAACTCGGTCCTTCTGGACGGCAACAGCCTCGCTGCCTTCCTGGGCGTGCCCGCCCAGACGTACGGCAACGGCTGCTGCACGGGCCCGAACATCGCTCCCTACATGAGCCAGATCACCCACGACTTCTGGGGAAATGTGCACACCTACCTGGTCTCGGACCTCAACAAGCTGTACGCGCAGTTCCCGCTGGCGCAGCTCATCCAGGCGGCAGGTGGCGCCAAGCCGAACCTCGGCACGGCATACGACATCAAGGAAGACACCTATGCCGGGTACGCCCGCCTCGATTTCGGCGCCGAGCACTCACCGTTCACGGGCAACATTGGCCTCCGCGTCGTCAAGACCGATGAGACCTCCAATGGCTACGCGCCGGACCTCAACAATCTGACGTGCTGCGTGGGCGTAACCCCGACGGTGCCTGCCGCCGGCCCGGCCTCCGTCAAGAACTCGTACGTCAACGTATTGCCGAGCCTCAACCTTTCGTGGGATGCCAGCGATGATCTCAAGTTCAGATTTGGTGCGGCCCGCACCCTGACGCGCCCCGACCTGGCGTCGCTCTCGCCGGCCGTCAATGCGGTGACCTCGATCCCGTGGTCCATCAACAAGGGTAACCCGAACCTGCATCCCTATACGTCAGATAGCCTGGATCTTTCGGCAGAATGGTACTTCGCGAAGGGTGGGCTGCTCTCGGCCGCCGCCTTCTACAAGAGCATTTCTGGGTTCATCCAGACCCTGGGCAATGGAACCGAGACGCACAACGTCACGCAGAACGGCGTCACGGCCCCAGAAGTGTTCGCGATCTTCCAGCCGGTCAATGCCGGCAAAACGACGGCGAACGGCTTCGAGATCAGCTACCAGCAGAGCTTCTCGTTCCTGCCGAAGCCCTTTGACGGAACCGGCATCGTCGCTAACTACACCTACGTGAATGCCGGGGACATCACTTTCGGCTCTAGCGCGGCTTCGTCGCCGATGGCCGGAGTCTCCAAGAGCAACTATACGGTTGTTGCCTATTACGAAGGCAGTCGATTTGGCATTCGTGCCGACTACACCTATCGAGGCTCATACCTGAGCAGCCAACCGGACAACTATTTCGGTGACGGGGACTACATCCAGGGCTATGGGCAGCTCGATATGTCGAGCACGTTCCACCTGACTTCGCGCTTCGACGTGACCCTGGAGGCCTTCAATCTGGGCAACAAGGCGCTCTCCCAGCTTGACATCTTCAGCATCAATCGCGGCTACGAGTCCGACGGTCGCACCATCCTGCTCGGTGTACGGGCGAAGTATTGATGTAGTCAGCCCCCGCGGCCAGCGAAGGCCGTGGGGGTCATTGGCCGCACAGCGCAAGCGCCACCAAGTGGCCAAAGAGTAATCCGACCTCGTCCGGAGGCAACCGCCTCCGGCGTCGCCTAGGGAGTGGCGGGCGGGACTTCGTCTTGGAAGGGGCTCGAGGTGCTGACTCCCGCCCGGACCTCCGCGCGGATTGACACTCTATCTGCCGTAGGAAAATCGGCTGGCACCGGAAAAGTAACCGGCCGGTGGGCAAGCCACTGCACGGCGCGCACAATCATCGTCTGCACTCCAGCACAGCGCATGCTTTCCGGCTGGGCATCGCCCAGCCACACGTGGCCGAATGTCGCTATGTACGCTCGCCCCTTGCCGTAGTTCACAGTCCATTCCACTGGCCAGTTTCGACCGAAACGCGGGTCGCGGGCGTAGGACAGTACTTGTAGGTTCTTAGCGGGACCCCGGGCGTAGCAATAGACTTCAAGGTGAGGTGTCTTCCAAGTCTGGGGCAGCCCGTCGTGAATCGGATGCTCACCCAGCACGTGGATCACGACGTCGCCATTTGGCGCGTGGTTGGTGTCGTCGCCTTCACCCGGTGGCTGATGAATAAGCGTCCCGTCATTGCCGATGGCTATGGCGGTTCCATAGGTCTTCTCCCTCCAGCCGAGACCGATAATCTCGTTGTAGGCCGGCCAATCGGCAAAAGCGTTCTGAGCCGAATGAAATATGTAGACGCCGCCGCCATCGCGCACGAATTCCTCAAATCCGACCTGCACGTCTCGCGGCCATTGCGGGCCGCCATGGATGTCATTGTAGTTCTGAATAACCACGTCGTAGGCCTTGAACCGAGGTCGCCACGCGTTCCATCCAGGCGCGGTAGAACTGGCTGGCGAGGTCGAGACGTCCACAGTGAACAGGCCCGTGGATTCGAGCAAGGCGCGTATGAGCTGCGTTGTAAGCTTCCAGTCGTGGTTGCTGTAGCCGTCTACGATCAGCACCCTGATTTTGTTGTCGGGCGAATCCGTCGGCCCGGCCCGGCTGGGCACAGCAAGCAAGGCGCTGAGCATCAGAGTGAATAACAGAAACTTCATGCGTTAACAATTGCCCGCGGAGGGTTCTGACGTCGAAAAGTACTACCACTGACGAGATTGCAATTATAAAGGCTCGTCCCGTGATACTTCCGGATTGGAACCGTGAATCCAAGATGCTTTGCTTGCGCTGTCTCCCGCTTCTGAGCAGCCGTTGGATCTAACGCCGGGTCCCGACACCCGGACTTTCCAAGAGAGACCTGACGACTTGGGAAGACCATGAGGTTGCGGGAGTTTTGCGTAAATCAGTGGTGCTTTGTGGTGCTCAGTGATGACATTTGCAACGGCATCCCGGTGGGGTTCTGGTGCGTTAGCGGCGAACGTCGTCACGTCGGCATTTGGGGACGACGAACTCATTGATTTAAAAGGGCGGTGGTTGCGCCCGGCGTGGTCTACTTGGCTCCAAGTCACGATCTGGCGCGAAGGGCCCCCTAACGCGCCAGAACCCGAATTCTTCATTCTGAAACGCGTCCACGCTCGGATAGCTCAGTGCATTCAACGGCGATTGCTCGCCCCTTGCCAGCGGTCGCGGAGCAGTGATAGCCTCCAGCGCATGACCTTCCGCCCGAGCAACTTCCTATCCGACACGACCTGCCCTGTCGCGCCGGTCTCGCTTGCGCTCCTGCTTCTGCGCCCGCGCGCGCAGTAACCCCACGCGTCACCAGTCGGCGCTTACAAGACTGGAACCCCGATCCCGCCCCGCCCAGGGGGAGTCTTGTCCGCATTTCGCGTTCGGCGCGAGGGAGCCTGTCATGTTGGACGATCCGTCGAAGAAGTACCGTCCATTTCCGCCCGTATCGATTCCCGATCGGACCTGGCCGTCCCGCGCCATCACTCAACCGCCGATCTGGCTCAGTACCGATTTGCGCGATGGCAATCAGGCGTTGTTCGAGCCCATGAGCTTACAGCGTAAGGAGCGGTTATTCCGGCTGCTCGTGTCGATTGGCTTCAAGCAGATCGAGATCGGTTTTCCAGCCGCTTCCCAGACCGACTTCGACGTGACGCGCCGACTTATCGAGGGCGATCTTATTCCTCGCGACGTGACGCCGATGGTTTTGACACAGGCGCGGGAGGAGATGATCGCGCGTACGGTGGAGAGTCTGCGAGGCGCTCGGCGCGCCATCGTACATCTATATAACGCCACAGCGCCCTTGTGGCGCCGGGTCGTATTCGATATGACGACGGCGGAAGTGATGCAGCTCATCGAGCGGCACGTCCGTTTGGTGAAGTCGCTGACGGATCAATATCCCGAGACCGAGTGGATTTTGCAGTATTCGCCGGAGACATTCTCGATGACGGAGCTCGAGGTGTCGCTCGAGGCCTGCCACACAGCCCTGGCGACCTGGCAGGTGGGCCCGCACCGTCCGGTCATTCTCAATCTGCCGACGACAGTGGAGAATGCGACGCCGAACGTGTTTGCCGACCAAGTGGAATGGATGCATCGGCGGCTCGAGCACCGCCGTCACGTCACACTCTCGGTCCATCCTCACAACGATCGCGGCACGGCGGTGGCCGCGGCGGAGCTTGCGATCCTGGCAGGCGCGGACCGGGTGGAAGGCTGCCTGTTCGGTAACGGTGAGCGCAGCGGCAACGTTGATTTGATGACGCTGGCGCTCAATCTCTACACGCAGGGGATCGCACCGGGCCTCGATTTCTCGGATATCAACGCCATCGCCCGGGTGGCGGAGGAGTGCACGCAGCTGCCCATCCATCCGCGCCATCCTTACGTGGGGGATCTGGTGTTCACCTCGTTCTCGGGCTCGCACCAGGATGCGATCAAGAAAGGCTTCACGGCGCAGCGGAATGATGATGTGTGGGCGATCCCCTACCTGCCCATCGATCCGGCGGACCTCGGCCGCACCTACGACAGCGTCATCCGCATCAACAGCCAGTCGGGCAAGGGCGGGATCGCATATCTCCTTGAGCGCGATCACGGCATCGTCATGCCACGGCGGATGCAGGTGGAATTCAGCGCCATCGTGCAGGCGCACCTGGATGCGGCGGAAACGGAGTTAACGTCGAGCCAACTTTGGTCGCTGTTCGAGGCGACGTACTTCGGGCAGAGCGAGTCGTTCGTGTATCACAGCCACCATCTCTTCGAGGCGGGCGCTGAGCAGGGTATCGAGCTCGACCTGTCGCTGTTCGGCGAGCGGCATCGTCTGCGCGGGACAGGCAACGGTCCGATCGCGGCGGCGGTGCGAGCGCTGGGGTTGCCGCTGCGCGTCGATCACTACGAGGAGCGTTCGCTGGGCCAGGGCGCGGATGCGGCGGCGCTTGCCATCGTGGAGGTTGCGCGCGAGGCCGTGCCGGGGACGCGGTTTGGCGTTGGGCGCGATTGCAATATCGTGACGGCCTCGGTGCTCGCGGTCCTCGCGGCCGTTCGAAGGCTGGGATTCACCGCGGCCGATTTCAGCGCGATAGGTGCAGCGCCGGGAATGGTAGAACTTCAATCAGTGGGGGCGGCCTAGGCAGATTCCCGCCCATGGGAGCTTCGCCCCTTCGTCGCGGAGGCCCGCAAATCCGGGTTCTGGTGGATTAGCGGCGAGCGGCGCCGCGGTCGGTATTTGGCGACGATGGGCCTCCCACGATGTCGTGGACACCGTCCTGGGCGATCTACTTTGGCCCTAGGCAGTACGCCCGAAAAGTCCCGACCTCATGGTCAAGACCAGAAGGCCGCCCATCCTAAAATGACCAGAAGGTTGCGTGACTTTTGCGGGCTTTAGCTGTGCTTTGTTGTGCTCAGTGGTGCTGACAGTGCAACGATGTCCCGGTGGCGGGGTTTATAGATCAATAACTTGCGAGTTGCTCAAATTACCGTTTGGCGATCCTGACGAACCCCGAACCAGAAGGTCGGGAATTCGAATCCTTCCGGCGCGCCAGTCAAAGCAAGGTCTGAATGACCTGCGAGTCGACTTGCGGTTTAGTTGATTGTCAGCCGGATTGGTCGTATTCGAAGTTGGCTGGTTTATCCTTCTTCATCGAACCGAGTGAATAGAGTAGGCCGAAGTAAAGGACCCGGCCTCGGACGGTTCGCAGATAGTCCCCCGTAAATGCCGGGGTACGCTCGAACCTCTCGTAGCGCTGGCCGTCAAAAACGTCCGATAAGGTGACGATCGCAGTGAAGTCCGGTTTTAGCTCGCGCCTGTAGCCGACGTTCACAATATTGATGACGCTTACGTGCCCCTGGGGGGTCAGGCGCTTGTCAGTGCGGGTGAAGAGCAACTGCGCCGAGTCCCCGGATGTCGGGCGGTAATCGAGTTTCAATTTGGCGTCGATTCCGGTTGTCGACTGCAGCCCCGAAAAACCCAGCGCACTTGCATCGATCTGGCTGTAGAACAGGTTTCCGCTAAGGCTGTAGGCGAGCTTTGAAACCACATGTCCTGTCCGAGCGATCTCGAATCCGCCCGAGTCGACCTGCGGCAGATTGGCCTTTGTCGTAAGTGAGAAGCCATTGCCGAGGTATTCAGTCACGTCGGTCACGCTGTCCCGGTTGCGGCGGTAGTAAGCCGTCAGCTGGTAAGCGAGACCCTTTCCCTCGAAACCATAGCCGATTTCGTAGGACTGAGTGTATTGGGGTCGCAGGTTTGAGTTGCCGGCACGCAGGTTCGGCGTGTATTCATGATCGACGTAGGGGTTCAGATTGCCAGGGTCCGGGCGGCTCACGCGCCGGCTCGCGCCGAACGAGAGTGTCGTCTCAGCCGAAAGGCTGCGATTGATGTGGAGGCTTGGGTAGACTCTGAAATACCTTCCGCCGTTCGATACGTTGTCCGTTAGCTGCTGCGCGTTAGTGTGGGTCAACTCCGCCCGCAAGCCAGCGAGCCAATTCCAGACTCCGATGCTCC
Organism: Steroidobacteraceae bacterium; assembly: GCA_035261025.1. GTDB lineage: Bacteria > Pseudomonadota > Gammaproteobacteria > Steroidobacterales > Steroidobacteraceae > FEN-1191. The sequence goes on from DATFUG010000190.1 coordinate 7,765, forward strand.
TCTGATAGCTCGCGTAGCCCGCGTTGATCTGCTGTTGGAACTTGAAGTCATTCGTGACGTTGGGGTCCGGGACCTGAGCGCCAGTCACCGGATCGAAGGTATTGCCAGCATTTGCGAACCGGTAGTCGTCCTGTTGAAAGGCGTAACCCAACTTCAGGGAGCGCGCTTGCGAATACGGCAACATGTAATCGGCCCCCAACTCCGTTGTCTCATGATTTTCGCGAAGGCTCAGATTATTGAAGTAGCGAGTCGATGGGGGAATGAACGAGTCGTTTGTGTAATCGTAGTGTTCTCGCTGGTGCGAGATCGATCGATGCAGGGAGAGTTCCAGTTCCTCTCCCGTCCGGCCGAGCCTCCGCGTGAGTCCCAGTCTCTCGTCGTAATCCGTTTCGGGGTCATGCCCGGAGCTCAGGCGCTGAGTCGAGCTTGTCAGAGCGCCCGACGGCGTGCCGCTCTCGTTAAGCTGAGTGTATGTGCGGAGGCCGCCACGCTCCGCCCACGACACGGACCCGCTGAGCGACTGACGGTCGCTCAGTGCGTACTCGGCCGACAGTACGGCGGTCGGCACCTGGCGGCGAACCCGTTCGCTGAGGGTACTGTCACTGTCGGACATCTGTCCTGTGGTCGAGTCCGTCGCCTGTACCCTCGATGCCAGTATTCGCTGGCGGTAGTCCTGGCGGAAACCTGCACTCGCCGAAGCGGTCACTGTCTCGGAGCCATAGCTGGTACTTGCGCCGGCCACCGATCGTCCGCCGCTGCCGAGACTACCCTGGAGTGAACCCGCAAGCCCTTCCGGGCGCTTCTTTCGAGTGATGATATTGATTACGCCGGCGGCGCCGTCCGCCTTGAACTGCGCGGGCGGGGTCGTGATGACCTCGATGCGCTCGATCTCGTTGGCGGGCATCGACTGCAGGTTGTCCCCGGCCGCCGAACCGCCTAACTGAGCCGAAGGCTTGCCGTCGATCAGGATGAGAATATTGCTGTCGCCGCGCAGCGAGACGTTGCCATCGGGGCTTACATCCACGGACGGAATCGCGCTCAGCACGTCACTCACGGTGCCGAAGGTGGATTGCACATCTGTTGCGATGCTGTACACTTTTCGGTCAATCAATGTTTCGACGGACAACCTCTGGGCGGTGACTATGACGGTCTCGACTGAAGGGGCCGAAGGCGGGGACGAGGGGTCCGCCGCCTCCGCAGGCGGACAGGCGACGACGAGGGCAATGAGTCCGGCCCAGCAATACGAATTGGAGGTCGACGACTCCCGTAGGCCGCCGCTGGCCAAAGGCCTGGAGGTCATCAAGGTCCGCGCCACCGCGACGGTCGAGCGCAAGGGCAACTATGTGGCCCCGACAATTAACTCGCGACGGCTATTTCGTTGAGTTCGCGGGTTTCTCATTGACAGCCTCGGAGACTTCCTGCCTCGCGCTTTCGTGCTTTACCGAAAGTACCTTGCCGTCACCCGCGTCAACCTGAATCTCTTGTACGCCGGGTTTACCGGCAACTCGAAGGTCAAACGACCAAATTAGACAACCGTGTTCCGCTTCAAGCTCCGCGCTGACCGTCGACACGGCTGTCCTGCCCGCAAGCCTGGCCATCGCGATCTTCTCTGCTTGAGCTTGCGACACCCTAGCGAGACTACCCAGTTGAGCGTCGGACATACCCTTGGCCGTATGAATTGAACAGTGTTCTGCCGCAACTGCCGGAATCGCACCAACAAACATCGCGACAGCGCCAAGAATACAGAGCTCTTTCACTGCGGTGCCTCGGTGCCGACTGCAAAGAATTGGGCTAGGGGTGTCTGTTTGAGCCTTCGGCGCGATGATCGTTCCGTTCCGGCCGAAGCCCCTGGGCCCGCAGATGCATCTTAAAGTACGGCGTCGCGCGCGACGAAGAGCGGGTGGCTGAGCCTAAACTGCACTCATTCTGCGACTAGAAAGCGCTGCAAGTGGTTGATTAATATAAACCCGTACTTGTCAAAAGGCGCCCAGGAACCAGAAGACCTGAGGTTTGAATCTTTCCAGGCGCCCCAAATTATCTTAGCCAGATCAATCACTTCCATACGCTCGCGGCACTGGTCCCTCAAGGAGCAATGGGAGCGGGCCCTGGTATAACTCAACCCGGGACACAATCCGGGATGGGCCCGTGTTTGCGAGCGCAAATGCACCAGATCCGTTCCGGGTACTCTGGCTGAATTCAGCTCTCTGAAGAGCGACGACCTGTGCAAGAGGTTTCAGACCGCCAATCCCACATCGCCTTCGATGACTTGCTGCACGATCGCGGGGTGCGCCCCAGCGTGCCACATCGGAGTCGTGTGCCGTACGCGGTAACGGATCGGACCGCCGTCGGGAGTTACCGACCGCGCAAGCGGGCGTGGAATGCAAACAAACTCGGTTTCGACCGCCGTTGGGCCCGCAGTCACGACGGCATAACCGTGGCCACCCATGTCTATGAATTCGAGGTGCGGGGCATTGGCAGGGTTGCTGAGGCGCCGGGCCGCAGCAAGATCGCCGGAATGGGCATATTCGAGTGCGCTGCGAACACCATGTTTAAGCGTCAAGTTGATTGTCGTCTCGAACTTGCCACCAAGACGTTCGGCCACGAACAGTGGGCTCAAAGGGTGATCCTTCGGGCGGTGCTCGACAGCCTCGGCAAGACCAGGAGCAGAAAGCGAGCCGCAGATGAAGGCGACGCCCACGGGCTCGAACGCCCTTGGTGGAAGCGCTTTTGCTGCATAGCCAGCCCAGAAACTGTGGCGATCCCCCGATACCGTCACGAAGCCCTCTATCTTGCGGTCGCGAATGAAATCGTAAAGCTCGGTGCGTTCGGTATGAATGCCGCCGAGGTCGCCCCCGCCAAAGCAGGCATAGCCGCCGCCGGGCCAGGGTTTGGTGAGACCCATCGGCAGGTTCTGCGGGTCGACACGCCAATCGAGCGTACCGTTCGATGCGGCCCAGATTTTCCAGGTGGCCTTCGACCCTGCAATTGTGCGCTTGAACCATGCCTTCTGTTCGGCGCCCAGCAATGTGATCGGCGGTTCGTCCTTGCGGAAATTCGGAATGGTCTTGCCATCGAACGGAATCGTCGCAGGCGGGTTTCGATCGGAATAGGCGTTGCCCGCGTCGAGCACTTCCATTACTTCCTCAGGGAGGAACGGGAAATCCGGCAATTCGAATGCATCCGCTTCTGGCCGCGTCGTCGGATCCTCCATTGTGTAACTGTGATGATCGGTGATGATCAATTCGATATGGCGACCGTAGCGCATTGCACGATAGGCGGTCATGCTACCCAGCGCCAAACGGTTATTCGGCTCTTCGCCCAAGCCTTCTGCGTCGAAGCGCTCGATCGGGGCATTGTTGACCGCAGGGGGGTCAAAGCGATCAAGATCCGGCCCCGACGACTTGCGGACTCGTGAAGGAATGAATTCCCACCATGCCTGGTTCGCCGCCACGCGCAGCGACTGCGCCGGCTCTACCTTGCCGTCGTACTTGATGAAGCTCTGCCATCCCTGCCACGAGAATTCGTGATTGTCGCCGATGCAGACGAACGGCCATCGCGCTCGGGCGTCCTGAATATCCACGTCTCCAATGTGCGCCTTGTAGACCATGCGATACCCTTCTAGGGAGGTCGGCACGTGAAAATTACTGACCTTGCGGGCGTCGGGCACCTTGCCAATGTCGAAGATTGTCCGGTCGTAGCGATGTGGCACTTCTTCGGGATATTCGACGACTTCGTAGATGAAGTCGCCGAGATGCAGCACGAAGCACAATTGCTGGTCAGGCGGCGCCCGCTCGTCCTCCCAGATCATCCGCCGATAGGCGTTCTGCGC
>DATFUG010000191.1:0-3792 GCA_035261025.1 Steroidobacteraceae bacterium
CAGCACCGCGAGTTCCGGTCGCGTGAGGCCCTGGCCCCGCACCAGGCGCTCGTCGATCTCGGAGTCACTGGGCAGGCACTCCAGCGCGCGATTGAGATCGCCGTCGCGCTCCAGCGCGCGCAGCAGCTGCTGGTGATCGCCGAGGTCGGCACTGCTCCGCTGCTCGAGCAGGCTGATCGCCTGGCTCTGCAGGTAGTTGTTGCGCAGGACCTTTCCGGCCACTTCGTCGGTGACGCTGGCCAGGAGTGAGCGCCGCCTGGCGCCGCGGGGCGTGGGGCCCTTCCCTGGACCTGCCAGCATGATCTTGAGGTTCACCTCGATGTCGGAAGTATTGACGCCGGCGGAGTTGTCGACAAAATCGGTATTGATGCGCCCGCCGTGCTGGGCGTATTCGATGCGGCCGCGCTGCGAGAAACCGAGATTGCCGCCCTCACCCACGACGCGGGCGCGCAGCTCACGGCCGTCCAGCCGCACCGCGTCGTTGGCACGATCGCCGATCTCGCCGTGGCGTTCCTCGCTGGCCTTGACGTAAGTGCCGATGCCGCCGTTCCAGAGCAGGTCGACCGGCAATCGCAGTATCGCGCGCACCACCTCGACCGGAGCGACACGCTCCTGCTCCAGCTCCAGCAGGGTGCGCGCCTGCGCCGTTAGTGTGACGCTGATCTTCGAGCGTTCAAGAACGAGGCCGCCGGCGGACAGCAGCCGCTGATCGTAATCGGCCCAGCTCGAGCGCGGCAGCGCGAACAGGCGCGCACGTTCGCGGAAGCTGCGGCGGGCGTCCGGATCGGGATCGATAAATATGTGCCGGTGATCGAAGGCCGCGACGAGGCGGATATGCGGCGAGAGCAGCATGCCGTTGCCGAACACGTCTCCGGACATGTCGCCGATGCCGGCCGCGGTGAAGGGCTGGCGCATGATGTCGACGCCGAGCTCGCGGAAGTGGCGCTTGACGCATTCCCAGGCGCCCCGCGCGGTGATGCCCATTTTCTTGTGATCGTAGCCGGCCGAGCCGCCCGAGGCGAAGGCGTCGCCGAGCCAGAAGCCGTACTCCGCGGCGATGGCGTTGGCCACATCCGAGAAACTCGCGGTGCCCTTGTCCGCGGCGACCACGAGATAGGGGTCGTCGCCGTCGCGGCGCCGCACCTGCGGCGGCGGCACGACCTTGCCCTCGACGATGTTGTCGGTGAGGTCGAGCAGTCCGCGGATGAATGACTGGTAGCAGCTGCGCACCTCGCGCGCGCGCTCCTCCGGCGGTGCGTCGGGTGCCAGGCGCCGCGCCACGAATCCGCCCTTGGCTCCGACAGGTACGATGAGCGTGTTCTTGACGTGCTGCGCCTTCATCAGGCCCAGCACCTCGGTGCGAAAGTCCTCCGGCCGCTCGGACCAGCGGATGCCGCCGCGTGCGATAGGCCCGCGGCGCATATGCACGCCCTCGATGCGCGTGCCGTGCACGAAGATCTCGAAATCCGGCCGTGGCTCGGGCAGGCCCGGGATCGCGCGCGGCAGGAGCTTGAAGGCCAGCGGCTGGGCGGGCGAGTGCTCACGGAAATAACTGGTGCGCGCCGTGGCCAGGATCAGCGCGAGGAATCCGCGCAGGATACGATCGTCATCCGGACTGCGCACGGCGCTGATCGCGTGCCGCACCCGCCGCTCTATCGCCGCCGCCTCGCGCAGCGCGCGCCGCTCGGTGGCCGCTGGATCCAGCCGCCGCTCGAACAGCCGCCACAGGTCGCGCGCGATGTGCGCGTGTTCGTGCAGGGAGCGCGCGATATAGGCCTGGCTGAAAGGGATGCCCGTCTGCAGCAGGTAGCGGCAGCAGGCGCGCAGCACCCGAGTCTGCGCGACCGTCAGGCCGGCGCTGACGATGAGGCGGTGGAAGCCGTCGCTGTCGAGCTCACCGGCGAGGATCGCGGTGTAGGCGATGTTCAGCTGCGCCTCGAGCGCCGCCGGGTCGGTCGCGAGCAAGGGAACCGCTTCGAGCTCGAAGTCCTGGACCCACGCGGTGCGCCCCTCGATCGCGCGCAGTTCGTAGGGGCGCTCGGCGATCACGCGCAGGCCGAAGCTCTCCAGGATCGGCAGCGCCTCGGATATGGACAGCGGTTCGCCGTGACGGAGCAGCCGCAAGTGCGTGTGCCCGTGGCTTGCGCTCGCCGGCGGCTGCAGGCGCAGCAAGCCGGCGCCGCCCGCGGCCGCGCTGGCGAAGTCGGCGATATCCTGCACCGCCAGTGCCGGCGCCACATCCTGCCGGTACGCAGCCGGAAACGCCTGCCCATAGCGTCGCTCGAGCGCGGTGGCAGTGGCTTCGTCGTGCCGGGCCCGGAGCGCCTGCCGCAGCCGGTCGCGCCAGGTGACCATCGCTTCGTTGAGCTCGCGTTCCAGGGCGCGCCGGTTCACCGTGGTTGCGGCACCGGCGCTGATGCGCACCGTGATGTGCAGCTGCGCCAGCGGCGCATCGCCTACGGCGAGGGAGGAGTCGAGCTGGCCCCCGCCGAGCGCGCGGCGCAGCACCTGCTCGAGGCGGCGAAACGCATCGTTGTCGAGGCGCTCGCGGCCGAGGTAGACCAGGCAGGACCAGAAACGGCGCAGCGGATCGCGGCGCAGCACCAGGCAGACACCGCGTGCCCGTTCATGCAGTTCGAGTACGGCGCGCGCGCATTGCCGCAGCTCGGCCACCGAGGCCTGGAACAGCTCGTCACGCGGCAGGCCGTCGAGGATGCTGACCAGACGCTTGCCGTCATGGCTCGATGCACGGAAGTGGAAGCTGTCGATGACGCGCGCCACCTTGAGCCGCAGCAGCGGCACGGTGCGCGGATCGGCGTGATAGGTGTTCGAGGTCCACAGGCCGAGGAACCGCACTTCGCCGGTCAGCCGGCCGCGCCGGTCGAATTCCCGGACCGCGACACAATCGAGGTAGCCCGGACGATGCACGGTCGAGCGTCGCTCCGACTTGGAAATGGCCAGCTGCTCGCGCTTGCCCGCTTGAACCAGCAGTTCCGCAGCGGGCGATCGGCCGCCACGCCCGGCGCGCAGGATACCCAGTCCGCTGCCGGCCACCGCCTCGAGGCGCGTGCCGCGCCGCACGCGGTAGCGCTGGTAGCCCAGGAATGTGTAGTGGTTGTCCTCCATGTACGCCAGCAGTGCCGCAGCTTCGGGGGCCATGCCGGCTGCCTGCGCAGGACGGTGCGTGAGCGATCGGCACAGCTCGCGCGCGGTGCGCCGCATGGCCTGCCAGTCCTCGCAGGCGCTGCGCACGTCGGCGAGTGCCGCCAGCAACCGCACGCGCAGCGCGCGGCGCTCTTCCTCATCGGCGATACGGTCGATGCGCAGGTACTGCCAGGATTCGTTGCGCGGCTCCTGCCCCGGACGCCGCGCGCCCACGTGCAGCAGCCGCCCGCTCCGTCCGCGTACCACCGGCAGGATCGGATGGGCAATCAGCTGGACCGCGTGGCCGCTCGCGGCGAGAATCAGCGTGAGCGTATCGACCAGGAAGGGCATGTCGTCGGTGATCAGTTCGACCACCGAATAGCTACCGTCCGGCGTGTCCTCGATCGGCGGGCTGGAAACGCGCAGCAGGGTTGCGCGCGGTGCGCGCCGGGCCCCGAAGCGCAGCAGCGCGTCGGCCGCAGCGCGCAGGGAAAGCGCACCGGCCGTACTCCAGTCGGTGACTGGCAGATCCGCGCGCCAGGCCCGGAGCAGGCGCGCGGTGAGCTGCGATTGGCGATTGACAGTCGCTGAGGCGGCGGACCGGACCATGCGCGAATCCTAACACTACTGGTCTGCGGAAGATCAGTG
>DATFUG010000192.1:0-3232 GCA_035261025.1 Steroidobacteraceae bacterium
AGGACGGGCTGGGCGCGACCAATCATTTCGAGACCTGTGGCTTCATCCGCAGCCGGGCGGGGATTCGCTTTCCGGACGTCCAGTTTCATTTCCTGCCGGTGGCGGTGAGCTACGACGGCTCGGCTAAAGCCCATGAACATGGCTTTCAGGCGCACGTCGGGCCGATGCGCTCGAAGAGCCGTGGCTGGGTGCGCCTGGCATCGCGGGAGGCACGGGAGGCGCCGAAGATACTCTTCAACTACATGAGCCACGAGGACGACTGGCTCGAGATGCGCCTGTGCGTGCGCCTGGCCCGCGAGCTGTTCGCGCAGCCCGCCTTCGATCGCTTTCGCGGGCGTGAGCTCCAGCCCGGTGCCGCTGTGCAAAGCGACGCGGCGATCGACGAGTTCATTCGCGCGAAGGTCGAGAGCGCCTATCACCCCTCCGGCACCTGCAGGATGGGCCGCGCGGGCGACCCGCTGGCGGTCGTCGATTCCGAAGGCCGCGTGTTCGGCGTCGAAAGACTGCGCGTTGCCGATTCCTCGATCATGCCTTCGATCACCAACGGCAACCTGAACGCGCCGACCCTGATGCTCGCCGAGAAACTGGCGGATCACATCCGCGGCCGGCCGCTGCTGCCTGAGTCGGCAGCGCCGTTTTACGAGGCCGCCAACTGGCGGACGCAGCAGCGCTAGGACGGATTGCCGGGTGGTGCCGACTGGCGGTGCTGGTCCAGGGCGGCCACGATCTGCGCCGCACCGCAGACGCCCACGAGCCCGCCAACGCCCTCCACCAGCACCGGAAGGTTGCTGGAGCGATGGAGCGCGACGACGGTCTGGAGCGAGCAGCTGCCGGGCACCCGCATCAGGCGGGGCGCGCCGTTGGCGATGTCGCCCGCCTCGATGGGCGCGATGTCCACCGTTGCGCCATCGCGCCACGCCGCGAGCGCACGGCCCTGTGGGTCCGTTTGCAGTTTCAACCGCCGCTCCGCATCGAGCCAGACCCAGGACTGTTCGCCATGCAGTTCCGCCATCGGTTGCATAACCATTTCGGCGGTGAGCACCGTGAGCGGATTCATGTGCCGGACAAAGGCGGCCACATAGTCGTTGCAGGGCCGGGTCACGATATCGCTGACGGTCCCGGTCTGGACGATCCGGCCGCCGTCGAGTATCGAGACCTGGTTGCCGAGCCGCAGGGCCTCGTTCATGTCATGCGTGACAAACAGGATCGTCTTCTGCACTCGCGCCTGCAGCGAGAGCAGCTCGTCCTGCAGCCGCGAGCGGATCAGCGGGTCGAGCGCCGAGAAGGGTTCGTCCATCAGCAGGATGTCGGCATCTGTGGCGAAAGCGCGCGCCAGTCCGACCCGCTGCTGCATGCCGCCGGAGAGCTCGCCGACCGGACGATCCGCCCACTGCGACAGGCCGACGAGTTCGAGCTTTTCATCGACGAGCTGCCGCTGGTGCTCGCGCGTCTCGCCGCGCAATTCCAGGCCCAGACCCACGTTGGCGCGCACGCTGCGCCACGGCAGCAGGCCAAACTGCTGGAACACCATGGCGATCCGGCGGCGGCGCAGCCCACGCAGCGTGCGATCATCGCAGCTCGCGACGTTGACCTGCGCGGCGCCATCCTGCAGCAGCACATCGCCGCTGCTGACCCGATTCAATCCGTTGGCCGCGCGCAGCAGCGTCGATTTGCCCGAGCCGGACAACCCGACCAGCACGCAGATCTGGCCGGTCTCGACGCGCAGGCTGGCATCGAACACGCCCACGATGACCCCGAACTGGCTGGCGATCTCGGAGCGCGTGCCCCCCTCGCGCAGCGCCTGTTCGGCCTTGGCCAGGTTGCGCTGACTGGCGCGGTTCTGCGTGAAAAGTATGCTGACGCGCTTGAACTCGAGTGCGGCGCTCACGCGGCACCGTCGGCGGGCCGGCTCATTCGATCAATGATGATCGCGAGCAGCACAATGGCGAGGCCCGCCTCAAAGCCCATGCCCACCTGCACCGTACCCAGGGCACGCACCACGGGTACCCCGAGTCCGCCTGCGCCCACCAGTGCGGCGATGACGACCATCGACAGGCTCAGCATGATGCATTGGGTGACACCGGCCAGGATGTTCTTCCGGGCGCTCGGCAATTCCACTTTCCACAGCAGTTGCCATGGCGTGGCGCCGAAGGCCTCACCGGCTTCACGCAGGGCGATGGGTACCGTGGAGATCCCCAGGTGCGTGAGCCGGACGGGCGCCGGCAGGGCAAAGATGATCGTCGAGATCAGGCCCGGAACGACGCCCAGGCCGAACAGCACCAGGGTTGGAATCAGGTACACGAACGTCGGCAGGGTCTGCATCAGATCGAGCACCGGCCGCAGCGCGGAGTGGAACCTCGGCCGGTGCGCCGCGAGGATACCCAGCGGCAGGCCGATGGCGGTCGCGATCAGGGTCGCCAGCGCCACCAGCGACAGCGTCTCGAGCGTTGCCACCCAGTAGCCCTGATTCAGGATGAACAGCAGCGCGAGTGCGACGAACAGCGTGAGTGCCCAGGAGCGGCGCAGCAGCCAGGCCAGCACGGTGATGGCGGCGATCATGATCAGGGAGGGAACGAGCAGCAGCAGGTGCGTCAGCCCATCGATCGCGCCGCCGACGACGGTGGAAATTCCGTTGAAGAAGCCGACGCCATGCGCTTTCACGAAATCGACCGCGCGCGCCATGCGGTCGCCGAACGGAATCTTGTGGCCCGTGATCCAGGATTCGATCGCCATTCCACCGACCGCGCGCGCCACCGGATTGAGCGCCAGCGAGGCGGGCCGGCCATCGATCGTGTGCACCCCTGCGAACCACGCCGCCAGCTTGTCCGGGTGCAGCCGCAACCAGGCCCTCGCCGCCACTTCGGGCGCTTCCCGGCGATCGAGAATGCGGTCCATGATCTCGTTTTCTTCGTCGACGGTGAATTTGAGGTTCTGCAGCAGTCGACCCAGGTTTGGGCAGTCCCGCACGTAACCGGCGCGTGTATTGGTGTAGACCGCAGCTCCCCCATAATTCGGTCCAAACGTGGTATCGCCACCCGTCAGGTAGCGCATCCTGAAGCGCATGTTCATCGGGTGCGGCTGCCAGCCGAGGAACACAATCGGCCGCTCATCGCGCACCGCGCGCTCCACTTCCGCCAGCATGCCCTGCTCGCTCGATTCGATGAGCTTGAAGCTGCCAAGCCCGTACATGTTCTGCTTGATGATCTCGAGCAGATTCCGGTTGCCATCATTG
>DATFUG010000193.1:0-6740 GCA_035261025.1 Steroidobacteraceae bacterium
CCGGAACCGATCCCGCCATACATGGGGTAACCGGTGTCAACGTATACGATCACATCGGCCGCGTGCGTCACGAGATGTTCGCCGGAGCCGAGCCCGGAGACTTGATGGCCTTGACGCTGGCCGACGTCTGGCAATTTGCGACATCGGGTCGCGCGATCATACTGGCGCAGGGCAGCATCGACCGCGCCGCCATCCCACTTGCAGGGCATGGCGCATGTCAATTGAACGGAGTTCAGACCGTACTGGCCAGCTACGACCAGCGGACGGGCAACTGGAGCGCGAATCCCCGCTGCTACCGTCTGCCCGCATACCTCAAAGACGTTAACTCAAGCACGCTATGGGCAAGCGATGCCGAGTGGATGCGTCACAAGATCGACACCCCTGCCGCCGTGCGCTACTCAGCACTCTTTCCTGCGTTCGAAGCCGACGCGATGGTCGCCATGATCGAGCACGAGCCCGTCGGCGAAGACGGCATTGCGGATCTCATCCTGCTCAACTACAAGGGTGCCGATTTCGTGGGCCACAAGTATGGACCGGATTCGCAGGAGCTGCGCGCCACGCTCGGCGAGATGGATCGTCACCTGGCGCGCATTCTCGGCGCGCTGGAAAAAAAGGTCGGAAACGACTATCTGCTTGCCGTGACTGCGGATCACGGCATGCCGTCCGAGCCGTCATCAGCTGAACGGCGGCACTTTGCGCCATCGATCGTAGATCTCTTGAACAATAAGTTTGATCCCGAAGGAAAGCAGCTCGTCACCGCCTTCGAACCGGAAAATCTCCAGATCTTTATCGATGAGGAGCGCCTGTCGAAACTTGGCCTGACCTTGCCCGACCTCGCCGGGTTCCTCAGATCACAGCCGTTCCTGTTCTGGGCATTCACCAATGACGACGTACGGCAGGCAGCGGCGGGGCTTTAGCTGTCAGCAGGCCTTCTGCCATGCCTGTTGGCTCGCTGGCATGCTGCTCGGTCATGTTCGGCTTTACGGCCTTCACCCACTTGTACAGGCTGTGCGCCGACACGCCCAGTCGCTGCGCCACTTCACTGACCGGATCGCCGCGTTCCACGAACTGGCGAACCGCTTCGTCCTTGAACTCCGGCGCGATCCGTTGACTGCTCATACCCATTCCTCCTAGGCTAAAACACTGGCCAGGAGCTGTCATCTGTACAGAGGGAAGTCCACCCACTTAACCTCGCTGGCCGCAGGTTCGTGGTGCGCGCGTCACTGCGGAAAAGCTCTGGGATTACCTGCACGCCAAGCCCTACCGGCACGAGCAAAATCAATCTCAACGCTGCCTTCGCGGGTCAAAACGTCGGCGTCCGAGAAGTGGCCAACAACATCTGGCTCGTCAGCTTAATGCACTTCGATCTGGGCTGCTTCGATCACGATACGGGCCGTGTTGAATGCGCCCCAAACCTCTTAAGTGTTAAATTATTAGGCGATCTGCCCGGGTAGAACCTGAAGGGGCTGGTGGTCGCGGTAGGATTCGAACCGACGACATCGGCATCATAAAAGTGACCGGATTTCAACGCACGATGTCCCGACCGCCACGGTCTGCGGGCCCATTCTGTCGATCGAGCCACCGCGCCCCCCTCCGTGCCGCGCGGGCCCATAGGAGGTCGCATGAAACGACGACAGTTTGTTCAGCGCATCGGTGTCACGGGATTTCTGGCAGGACTCGGTTCGTCAGTCTGGGCCAGCGAAAAGGAAGATCAGCCCAAGCCATCTGCGCCGCTTGCCACTGATCCGGCACCACCAGTTGCCCTTATTCCGCCCAAGTCGGGACCCATTCCTGTAGCCTTCCTGATATCCAATGGCGCAGTCGTCATCGACTTCTGCGGGCCGTGGGAAGTCTTTCAGGACGTGCCTCGCATCGGACCCGCCTCCGTGGGGTTCAAACTTTTCACCGTGTCGGAATCGACTGCTCCATTGCGCGCCAGCGGTGGCATGCAGATTGTTCCCGACTACGATTTCCAGAACGCGCCGCTACCGAAAATATTGGTCATCCCGGCGCAATCTGGAGCAAATGAGCCCACGAAGGAATGGGTGCGTCGGGCCACTCGGCAGACGGACCTGACGATGTCAGTGTGCAACGGTGCTTTCCTGCTTGCCAGCACCGGCTTGCTGGCGGGGCGAGCCGCCACGGCACACCACAGTTCCTACGCCGACCTGGCCATGGCGTATCCGGATATCTCGGTTAAGCGCGGCGTCCGTTTTGTCGAAGACGGGAATCTCGCCACAGCCGGCGGCCTGACCTCCGGAATCGACCTCGCCATGCGCGTGGTTGAGCGATATTTCGGTCGCGACATTGCACGCAAGACAGCCTACGCCATGGAATACCAGGGACAGGGCTGGATGAACGTCGACTCGAATGCCGTCTATGTCGCCCCACCAACCGCCGCCGATGCCACGCTCACGTGTCCCGTGTGCTGGATGGATGTGGACACGGCGACGGCGCCTCAGTCGGTCTACGCGGGCAAAACATACTGGTTCTGCACACCCGGTCACAAGCGGATCTTCGATGCCGCACCGGCCAAGTTCATAGGCGCGCAGCCCGGAAGAGCCGGCGCCCCGCAGATCGGATAGTCGGTGAACCTGACTGATGGCGTAGCGGCTGCTAAGCTGCTTGCGCTCCGGATTCACCGCGAGCGGACTGCGATGCAGGGTCGCGAAATTGGAGCGTAGCCCAATTGCCGAAGAGAGCCGCGCCATCCTCGAAAAGCTCCTCTTTGCCACGCGGGATGGCCAACGCCACACGGCGGATCGTCGTGCTGGCCGCTCCCGGCAGCCAGATCCTCGATGTCGTCGGGCCGGCACAGATTTTCGTACGCGCGGCCGAGCACCATGCCACGAGAGCACCCGAGGCCGCGCCCGCCTATCGAGTGGAAGTCGTTAGCGCGAACAGCGAAAGCGTCGTATCGACCAACGGAGGATTCCGCCTAGTCGCAGATAATCCCCTCCACCGCACCACCGGAGCCATTGACACGCTGCTCGTGGCCGGCGGATCGGCCGTCGAAGCGGACGAAGTGAGTGCGGCGGCGGTGGACTGGGTTCGGCAACAGGCTCGCAGTGTGCGTCGGATCGGGTCCGTCTGTACGGGCGCCCTGCTGCTCGCGCGCGCCGGAGTCCTTGATGGGCGTAACGCGACGACCCACTGGAAATGGTGCGGACACCTGGCGCGAAATTACCCAACAATCCAGGTCGATCCCTACCCGATCTTTGTCCGCGACGGTCATGTGTATACCTCTGCTGGCGTGACGGCGGGGATGGATCTGGCACTAGCCCTGGTCGAGGAAGACTTTGGTGCGCGCCTTGCCCTCGAAGTGGCGCGGGATCTCGTGCTGTATCTGCGACGCCCTGGCAGCCAGGCACAGTTCAGCGCCGCGCTGGCCATGCAGTACACCGATCGCAGGCCCTTGCGTGATCTCGAGACCTGGGTACTCGAGAATCTCAGGAAGACACTGAGTGTCGAGACGCTGGCGGCGCGGGTAGCGATGAGCCCCCGAAATCTAACGCGCGTGTTTTCGCGTGAGCTGGACATGTCACCGGCTAAATTCGTCGAGCGGCTGCGCGTCGAAGCAGCGCGCCGCAGGCTCGAGGAATCGGAGGTCAGTCTGGATCGCGTCGCCGGCGAATGCGGCTTCAGGAACGCTGCGACGCTGCGGAGCGTTTTTCGCCGAACCCTGCAGACCACTCCAGGAGAGTACCGCGAGCGCTTCGGACGCTCAGCCAGGCGACGCGATGGCGTCAGACCCTAGCGCAGTGCGCGCGCGACGCGAAAGCCCAAATCGACCACGCGAGTGACTCGTGCATCGTCGTTGCCCCGGTGTGCAGCCCGAAGCCCCGTCGGATTGGACGTCCAGGAACCACCCCGATTCACCCGCGACTCGCAGTTGCCGGTAGAACGGGCAGAGCCGTCGGCTGGCGCGCCCAGATAGTTTTCCGACCAGCAGTCGGCCACCCACTCAAACGCATTGCCCATCATGTCGTACAGTCCAAAGGCATTGGGCTTGAAGCTTCCAACCGGCGCGGTGTAAACGAATCCATCGTCGCAGGGAATCACATCATCCCAGGTCAGTTGCGGAAACCGAAACGCCAATTGCTTGTCGACGCCATTGGCGTAGCGACAATCGTCAGTGGGGCGATCACCCCAATGTGCCTGGCCGCTGGCACCAGCCCGTGCCGAGTATTCCCATTCAGACTCCGACAGCAGACGATAATCGTGGCCCGTCTTCCGACTAAGCCACCGGGTGTAATCGCGAGCCTCCTCCCAGCTGACACAGACGACAGGATGCCGATCCGTCTGCGCGAAACCCGTGTTGTGCCAGCTCAACCCCCGAATCGTGGGCCAACGCGGTGGCACGTGCACATTACAGCCGCCGGGGTCGGCAAGCTTGGTCTCTTGCGCAAAGGCAGAAAATTCCGCACGGGTAATTTCATACCTGCCAATTGCAAACGGATAGGCGATCTCGACCTGGTGCCGCGGACGTTCCTCACCGTCGCTTCCCTGGTGCGTGTCCGAGGGCGGTGACCCCATCTGGAAACGCCCCGGCGGTAATGGGATCATCTCCGGACACAGATCCGCACAGTCCCGAAATGAATTTGGCGAAACCCCGACTCGCGCGTTGCCGTCTGCAGCGTGGATCGGCATGTCGCTCGCAGCCAGGATGAGGCACGCGCTGAGGATTCGATACAGCGTCACCGTCATGGCACTGATCACGCGAATTGTGGGAGTGGTGTTGCCCGCGTCGTGACGCACGATTGCATTCGCTCCAGCCGCCAGACTCAGTTCAATACTGAGCGTCACTCGGATCGTGCATAGGACAGCCAACGTGGAAATTCAGCCAAGGTGGTTCGTGCGGCGGTGCCCGGAGCGACGTCGACGCCAGTGTTGCATGCAACCACTCCGCAGTTGAATCGCCAACACGACTGACCAGACGTATTGCGTTGCATGATTGAATCCGCGGGACTAGATCTCACACCAAAAACCGATGTCGGGCATACCGATCGATTCGCGCGGGTGATTCGAAAGCGTGCCAGCCAAGCCCAACCTGCGGTCCTTGCGCATTGAGTCACGAGGTTCTGGTAGGGAGGGTTGAGTCGATGATGATGTTCTTGCGTATTGCCGCGGCACTGGGGTGGCTGGTAGATCTGGGGCTGCTGACTGTGCCTGCCGCGATTTACCAACCGACCGGAATCATGATGACGCCGATGCTCGGTACCGTGGTGAAAGCTCGCGGCGCTGCCTTGCCAGGTTTGGGCGTCATCAAATGGGCAGGTAGCCGCCTTACCGGTTCAGCTGTGACGGCGCCAATGGGCGGCAATCTGGTCGTGCAGTTGCAATCGCCGGGCGTCGTAGTTCACACGGCATGGCCAGGGGCTGAATGGGCCATACTGCCGGGCGTACTCATCCAAGTAAGGCTAGGAACACTGTTCGGCCTGTATTTTCAACGGGCGCGCCGCAACGCTGCGTGAGAGCCTGCTCGCACACCAAGACCGTAAGTGCTTGATTGATTGGTGGCTAGGGTGAGACTCGAACTCACGACCTCGGCATTATGAGTGCCACGCTCTAACCAGCTGAGCTACCTAGCCTTATCCCCCTAAAAGGGTGGCGGATTTTCACGGCCCACCCGCCCCTCGTCAAGCTCGTGACGCCGACCGGGCGTCCCCCTGGGATTTAACAGTATGCGCCGCGAGGCCGTAGCGAAAATCCAACGGCCGCCGTCTTCAAAATTTCACTAGGGTCTGAAGGCCAATAGGTGCCACGATCAGTGCTAAGACTGCCGCCGGCGACGATCAGAAGTCGCCTGAGCGGTACCGAGTTCAGGAGGATTGCGTTTCCGATGGGCTATCCGGCGGCCAAGCCGACCATTGCGGACACCTTCACGCGCCTGCTGCGGCTGGATCTGGCTGCCGGAGGGCCGCGCCTGCGACTTGAGCGACTCATGGAGGAGTCCGACGCGCAGCTCTCGCAGGTCGCGCGCACTGGCGGCCCGGAACAGCAGCGCATCGTGGGCCAGATTCTCGGCAGTCCCCAGGAATTCCGGCGCTGGGAGAGTGAACACCAGCGCCTCATGACAGCGGTCGCCGGAGCGCCGCGCGCGGGCCTGCAGGTGCGCGCCCTGCTCTCGATGGCCTTCTCGCTGACGCATCGCAAGGCCCTGTTCGAGTATCTGCGCGAACGGCGCCTGCGTGGCGAGGCGCGTCGCCGCCTGGTTTGCCACTTCCACGGCCACAGCAGCTATTCGCACGCGGTCATCGCGGAGCATGCCAATTACCTGCGCAGTGCCGCCAGCCTGATCTGCGCCGAACGCATTGGCAGCGGCCTGCTCACCCACCAGGCCTTCGGCGAGCCCTTGCGTGATTACGAGCGGCGCTACGTGGAGTATTTTAGCGGCTATTGCCAGAGCGTACTGAGTACCGGCGACAGCGACGACGGCGACAACACGCGTGCAATGCTGATCCTGCTCAAGCAGGAAGTGCTGGCCCTGCGCGCGCGCCTCATGGCCCTGCCGGCCAGCGGAGCGGCCAGGCGAACCTAGCCCGCGGGGCCCCTAGACGTTGAACAGGAAGTGCATGACGTCGCCCTCGCGGACGATATACTCCTTGCCTTCGCGCTGCATCCTGCCTGCCGCACGCGCACCGGCTTCACCCCGGTAGCGTATGAAATCCTCATAGGAAATCACCTCGGCACGGATAAACCCGTGCTCGAAGTCCGTGTGAATGACGCCGGCCGCCTGG
>DATFUG010000194.1:0-6634 GCA_035261025.1 Steroidobacteraceae bacterium
GCCTTGACGCTGGCCGAGCGCTCGTCAGCCGATATCGAAGCGCAAACTGCGGGCCTGGAGGCCGCCCGGTCAGCCTCGCGCGCGGCCGGGGCGTATCCAGACCCGAAACTTGTCCTCGGGGTCGACAATCTTCCGGTCACGGGTCCGGATCAATGGCGCGTCGATCGTGACTTTATGACGATGCGCAAGATCGGCGTGATGCAGGACTTCCCGAGCAGCTCGAAACGTCACGCGGAGGCGGCAACCGCGAACGCCGCGGTGGATGAAGCCGAAGCGCGGAGGCGAGTTCATGTCTTTGCCGTGCGCGCGAGCGCGGCCATTACCTGGATAAATCGATACTACATCGAACGTCGCGTTGCACTCCTCGATGCGCTCGGCCGTGAGAACGCATTGTTCACCGCCACCGTACAAGCGGCCCTGGCAGGCGGGCACGGGATGCCGGCGGACGTCATCGGCCCCAGGCAGGAGGCAGCCGATCTCGCAGACCGGCTCGATGTCCTGCGCGCCGATGAATCAAAGGCCAAGGCGGGCCTGCGCCGACTTGTGGGTGCGGAGGCGGACGAACCTCTACTGGGGGACCCACCAGCATTCATCATCGATGCGGATCAACTACGTTCGCACATTCACACTCACCCGGAGCTTGCGCTGTATGGACCGATGATTGCATTGGCTCGAGCACAGGCCCAGGAGGCCGAGGCTGCCAAGAAACCGGACTGGGGTGTGGAATTCAGCTACGCACGTCGCGCGGCGGCGTACAGCGACATGATCTCGCTGCAATTCACCGTATCGCTGCCGCTCTTTTCCTCCAGTCGTCAGGACCCCGTCATCCGTGCAAAGCACCTCGAACGAGGTCGCCTGGAGGCGGAACGCACGGACATGCTTCGCGAACACACCGCAGCCCTCGAAGCTGATCTGGCCGACTACGCGGCCCTCAACAGCCAGCTCGCCCGCCTTCAGGACACGCGCCTTCCCCTCGCCCAACAGAAAGTCGCTTATCAACTTGCGAGCTACCAAGGTGGCAAGGCCGATCTGACCGCCGTCCTGGTCGCTCGACGGGAATTGATTGACGCCCAGCTCATGCAGCTTGACGTGCAGAACCGGCGAGATACCGCGGCGGCCACCATCTACTACAGCTATCTGGAGCCCACCCTATGACCCTCTCAGTTCGAACGGCTGTCGCAGGAGCGATCGTGGTGTGCGCCGCGGGGAGCCTGGCCGGCTTCTGGTGGGCACAGGGCTTCGGGCATGCCCCCGCTGCATCGGCCGCCAACGGACCCGAGTCTCAACGACCGGCGCTGTACTGGTATGACCCGATGGTTCCGGCGCAGCATTTTGACAAGCCGGGCAAGTCGCCGTTCATGGACATGCAGCTCGTCCCTCGTTACGCGGAGGACAATGGCGGCGAGCGACCGGGCATTCGAATCGACCCGCGACTGGCCCAGAATCTGGGCGTTCGACTGGCGAGGGTCGAACGCCGTGAAGTTTCTCAATCGGTCGAGGCCCCGGGAACCGTCGTCTTCAACGGCCGTGATACCGCGATCGTCCAGGCGAGGGCGGCGGGATTCGTGTCGCGTGTCTATCCGCACGCGCCGGGCGACGTCGTGAGTCGCAACACCCCACTCGTGGACCTGTTGATGCCAGAGTGGGCGGCCGCCCAGACGGAATTCCTGGCCCTGCTCGACAACGGCGACGCGCCACTCATCGCCGCTGCTCGCCAGCGTCTCGCGCTCCTCGGAATGCCGCTCGCGCTCATAGCGCAGGTCGAGTCGTCGCGGCAGATACAGTCCGCATTCACCGTCTCCGCGCCCATCGCCGGAACGATAGATGCCCTGGAAATTCGCGCCGGGATGACGGTCGGTCCGGGCACCACACTCGCGACGATTAAGAGCATCGATCCCATCTGGATCGAGGCTGCTTTGCCGGAGGCTGCCGCAGCGCTAGTCAGCGTGGGGGGCACTGCATCCGTCCACAATGCCGCGCTCCCGGATCGTCCCATTATGGGCCGGATCATCGGCGTGCTGCCGCAAGCCAACGCTGATACCCACACCCTGCGCGTCCGAATCGAACTCCCAAATCACACCGGGTTTTGGCGGCCCGGAATGTTTGCGCACGTGCGCCTTACTGGCGGTGCGCATCAGGATGCTCTGCTCGTACCCTCAGAGGCTGTCATTCACACCGGGACTCGGGATCTCGTGATCGTGGCCAGCACCGATCATCGATTCGAACCCGTTGAAGTCCGTATCGGCGAACAGTACGACAACGACACCCGCATAATCGCTGGACTTCAGGAAGGCCAGCAGATCGTGGTCTCCGGGCAATTCCTGATCGATTCTGAAGCGAGTCTCCGTGGCGCGGAGGCTCGCATGGGCCCCGAGACGGGCGCTTCCGATGCCACGAACGCACATGGCGGAACGCCGTGATCGCGCGTCTTATTCACTGGTCGATCGCGAACCGCTTCCTGGTTCTGCTGGCAACTGCCGTCATCGTCGCTGGCGGGATCGTCGCCGTGCGCGGCACGCCCGTCGATGCCCTGCCGGATCTCTCCGACGTCCAGGTGATCATTCGGACCAGCTTCCCCGGTCAGGCGCCCCAGATTGTCGAGAATCAGGTCACCTATCCGCTCTCCACGACGATGCTCTCCGTGCCTGGCGCACGCACTGTGAGAGGGTATTCCTTCTTCGGGGACTCCTTCGTCTACGTCATCTTTGAAGACGGAACGGATCTGTATTGGGCGCGCTCGCGCGTCCTGGAGTACCTGAACCAGGTTCAGTATCGCCTGCCGGCGACTGCCAAGACCACCCTCGGACCCGACGCCACAGGCGTGGGTTGGATCTATGAATACGCGTTGGTCGACAAGACGGGCGGTCACGATCTTGGCCAGCTGCGCGCCCTCCAGGACTGGTTCCTCAAGTTCGAGCTGAAGACCGTGCCCAACGTGGCCGAGGTCGCCAGCATCGGCGGCATGGTCCAGCAGTACCAGGTCGTGCTCGATCCACAAAGGCTTGCTGCGTATGGGGTCACTCACCGCAAAGTCATTGACGCCATACAGGGCGCTAATCAGGAGACCGGTGGTGCCGTACTGGAGCTCGCGGAATCGGAGTTCATGGTGCGCGCCTCCGGATACCTGCGCACCCTCGCGGACTTCAGGGCCATTCCGCTGAGCGTAAGCGCATCGGGCATCCCGGTTCGACTCGGCGATGTCGCCACCATCCAGCGCGGACCCGAAATGCGACGCGGCGTCGCGGAGCTGGACGGCGAGGGCGAAGTCGCCGGTGGCGTCATCGTCATGCGCTCCGCAAAGAATGCCCGCGAGACCATCGCTGCAGTCAAGCTCAAGCTCGCCGACCTTCAGAGGAGCTTGCCGCCGGGCGTCCAGGTGGTGAGCACCTACGATCGATCACAACTCATCGATCGAGCGGTCACCAATCTTACTGAAAAGCTCGTCGAGGAATTTTTCGTCGTGGCGCTGGTGTGCGGCTTGTTTCTCTGGCACCTGCGCTCTGCCCTCGTGGCGATTGTCTCGCTGCCCATCGGGATTGGGGCCGCATTCGCGCTGATGCGCTACCAGGGCGTGAGCGCCAACATCATGTCCCTGGGAGGCGTTGCAATCGCCATCGGGGCCATGGTCGATGCCGCCATCGTGATGATCGAGAACGCCCACAAGAAGATCGAGGCCTGGTCGCACCGGCATCCGGGAGAGGCGCTGCGGGGCCTCGCTCACTGGAACGTGATCGCGGAAGCCGCCGCCGAGGTCGGCCCGGCGCTATTTTTCAGCTTGTTGATCATTACCCTGTCGTTCATTCCTGTCCTGACCCTGCAGGCCCAGGAAGGCCGGCTGTTCGGTCCCCTGGCGCTGACCAAGACCTACTCCATGGCCGCGGCAGCCGCTCTTGCAGTCACGCTGGTGCCCGTGCTCATGGGGTACTTGATTCGCGGCCGAATTCCCGCCGAGTCCATGAACGCGCTTAATCGGGTTCTGATATCTCTTTACCGTCCGCTGCTCAACTGGGCCTTGAGCCGCCCGAAGGCGGTCCTGGCAATCGCGCTGCTCCTGCTCCTCACGACGCTGTGGCCGCTTGCACGTATTGGCGGCGAGTTCATCCCTGCACTGGATGAAGGCGATATCCTGTACATGCCCTCTGCGCTCCCGGGCATTTCGACCGCCAAGGCCTCAGAGCTGCTGCAGCTGACAGACCGCCTTATCAAGACGGTTCCAGAGGTCGCTACTGTATTCGGCAAAGCCGGACGAGGTGAGTCGGCCACCGACCCGGCTCCAATGGAAATGTTCGAAACCACCATCCACTTCAAGCCCCGGGACCAGTGGCGCCCGGGACTGACCCCAGACGCCCTCGTTGCCGAGCTGGATCGTGTGGTCACGGTGCCGGGGCTTACCAACGTGTGGATCCCGCCGATTCGAAATCGCATCGACATGCTAGCCACCGGCATCAAGAGCCCTATCGGTGTCAAAGTCACGGGCACTGACCTTACCGACATAGATCGCGTGGCACTTGCAGTCGAGCAAGTTGCGAAAACGATCCCCGGCGTGAGTTCCGCCCTGGCTGAGCGGCTGACGGGCGGGCGCTATGTAGACATCGACATTGATCGGGCGGCGGCCGCGCGCTTCGGATTGAACATTGTCGATGTGCAATCCGTCGTGTCATCGGCGATCGGCGGAGAAACAGTGGGCGAGACGGTCGAAGGGTTGGCCCGATTTCCGATCAGCGTGCGCTATCCGCGCGAACTGCGCGATTCCGTACCGGCGCTGGAACAACTGCCGATCCTGACGCCTTTCGGGCAGCAAATCACCTTGGGCGCCGTGGCGCACATCCGGTTGAGCGCAGGCCCGCCGATGCTCAAGAGCGAAAATGCGCGCCCTTCGGGTTGGGTCTATGTCGACGTACACGGTCGCGACCTGACCTCAGTGGTGAATGACTTGCACGCGGCGGTCTCGCAGAAAGTCAGACTAAAACCGGGCATGAGTCTCGCCTACTCGGGGCAATTCGAGTTCCTGGAGCGCGCCAACGCGCGCTTAAGATTGGTCGTACCGGCAACCCTGTTAATCATCGGGGTGCTGCTGTATCTGACTTTTCGCCGCCTCGATGAGGCGCTGATGATCATGGCCACTTTGCCCTTCGCGCTGACGGGCGGCGTATGGTTCCTCTACCTGAAGGGCTATAACCTTTCGGTGGCCACCGGCGTCGGATTTATCGCCCTCGCTGGCGTCGCGGCGGAATTTGGCGTCATCATGCTGCTGTACCTGAAGCAGGCGGCTGCTTTGCGCCAGAAATCCGGGATGGACCTGGACAGACTCGCACTCGAAGACGCCATTCGGGAGGGTGCCGTGCTTCGGGTTCGTCCGAAGGCCATGACAGTCGCAGTCATCGTGCTGGGCCTGCTCCCAATCTTTTGGGGTCATGGCACCGGCTCGGAAGTGATGAGTCGCATTGCAGCGCCGATGGTCGGAGGCATGATTACGGCTCCGTTGTTATCTCTGTTCTTGATTCCATCGGCCTATCTTATTTTGCGCTCCAAGTGGCCGAGGAAAGGCGGTGCGTAGCCGGAAGCGCGAACGGTCGAAAACGTCCCTCCCCTTCCTCGAAGGTAGGGTCGGATTCCAGGGTTTAGGCGCCAACGTACCGGAGCCTGTCAGCGGTACATGGTTGAGCCACCGAGGGATCGCCCGAATTCTCCATGGAGGCCGATGAGCATTCACACGACGTTGATGAATGCTGAAGGGCAGGCGCCATTCCAGCCACGGCGCTTATGAGCGTGACTATCCTTGTGGCGTCGCCCGCCCGTCCCGAGGAGGACTCCCCATGCGCGCTCCAAAACCGAGCACCACTGTGTCACGCAAAGGTCACGAAGTCCGATACAGCCTTCACCGAGCCACCTTTTCAGGAACAGCCCGTTGCTGCCTGTCGGCATTCCCCAGACCCGACGGTCAACTTGCAAGAAGCGGGTGCCCGCCGAACCACAAAGTTAGGCCGCCTTGCGCGCGGCGGCTTCCCATGGCACCGGCAGGCCCACCTTGCGGCAGAGGGATCGCGGCCCGGAGGTCGGAACTCGGAGCGGTAGCTCAGCAGTAGACTGTTCGGCACGTTCTGCAAGAGCATTGGCGTCTTTTGCTAGTTACGCCGACCCGCTCATGAGCCACACTGAAACTGTGAATTCGGGTCCTGAGAGACACAGCGACCTTGGTAAAGCCGAAACCTCATGAAGGGTGGCACAAATGAAAACACGTGAAACCACGACCCCAGTAAGAGCCTTTGATCGCGCCTATATCAACGGCCAGTTCGTCACTCCCCATGGAACCCAGGTCGTCGATCTGGTGAACCCGACCGACAACAAGGTCATCGGTAAGGTCACCATGGCAGACGAAATCGACACCCGAAAAGCTATCGGTGCTGCGAAAGAGGCCTTCAACACCTTTTCGCAAAGTAACAAGGAATACCGGATGGAGCTCCTGCAGCGGTTGCACGACGCCGTGGCCAATCGAATGGATCAGCTCGTTGAAGCGACGGTCGTGGAATACGGCGCACCGCAAGACCGTGCGAAGGGCTCCAACAACCTCGCGGCGAACATTTTCCTGCACTTCAAGAAAGTCCTCGAAGATTTCGACCTGGTCAAAACTGTC
>DATFUG010000195.1:0-5822 GCA_035261025.1 Steroidobacteraceae bacterium
CACGGCCTGGGGCAGAGCTGGATCGGTACGCCAGCGGTCAAGACCCTGCCGGCCACCCATATCCCGACCGGCACGATCGCCTGCGAAGGCTGTCACTCGAATTCGAGCTTCAGCTCCTTCATGTTCGCGAACGCCAGCGGCATGGCGCCCCCCTCGATGGTGCACAGCCTGGTCACCTCCATGGCCTGTTCAACCTGCCACGAGAAGGGCATGAGCTGGATCGGATCGCCAGCCACCCTGGTGCGTCCGACGCTCAAGGCCGACGGCACCGCGCACGTGGTGGCCGGGGAGTGCTCGACCTGTCACTTCAACACCACGAGTTTCAAGGGTGCGACCGACCTGCCGGCCAACCACATCCCACTGCCGGCGGCGGACAACAACAACTGCGCGCTGTGCCACACGACCGCGGGCAACTACAGCCTGGCCGTCATGAACCACGCGAACATCACGAGCAATTGCATGCAATGCCACGCCACGGGCAAGAGTTTTGCGAATATGGCGCCACCGGCGCTCATGCTCCCGCCGGCCAACCACATTCCGTTCGGCACGGCCGCCTGCGAGAGCTGCCACAGTGCCACGGCGTTCACGAGCTTTGTGATCACCAACAAGAGTCCACCGATGAATCACGCGGTGGTCGCCGGCAGCAGCTGCGAGACCTGTCACGCGCTGGGCAAGACCTGGGCCGGCACCCCCGCCACCAAGGTCGTGCCCGCCAACCATATTCCGATTGGCGCCACGCCCTGCATCAACTGCCATTCGGCCACCAACTTTTCGACTTTTGTGATCGCCAATGCCGTGCCGCCGATGAACCACACCGGATTCACTACCGGCTGCGCCAATTGCCATGGTGCAGGCAAGACCGACGTGGGTACCGCGCCCAAGACCACCGTAACGCTTCCGCCCAC
Source organism: Steroidobacteraceae bacterium (assembly GCA_035261025.1). Classification (GTDB taxonomy): domain Bacteria; phylum Pseudomonadota; class Gammaproteobacteria; order Steroidobacterales; family Steroidobacteraceae; genus FEN-1191. Next base: position 906 of record DATFUG010000195.1, read on the forward strand.
GCACATCCCGACCGGTACGATGGCCTGCGAAGGCTGCCATTCTTCGTCCACCTTCAACAGCTTCTCGTTCACCAACCGGAGCGGCACGGCGCCGCCCTCGATGGTGCACAGCCTGGTGACCGCGATGGTCTGCTCGACCTGCCACGAGAAGGGCAGGAGCTGGATCGGCTCTCCGGTCACCCTGGTGCGCCCGGCGCTCAAGGCCGACGGCACGGCGCACGTGACGGGAGGCGAATGCTCAACCTGTCATTTTAATACTACGAGCTTTAAGGGTGCGACCGATCTACCGGCCAATCACATTCCGCTGCCGCTGGCGGACAACAACAGCTGCGTGCTGTGCCACACGACCGTGGGCAACTACAGTCTGGCGGTGATGAACCACTTGAACATCGCGACCAACTGTGCCCAGTGTCATGCTTATGGATTGAGCTTTGCCGGCACCGCGCAACCGATGCAACCGCCTTCTGGCGCCACCGGGCATATCCCGTCCAACCCGCCCAATGGCACGACGGCGATCGCCTGCGAGCAGTGCCACACAGCGACGATCTTTACCAGCTTCGCCGGCACGATCATGAAGCACGCTGCCGTGCGGTCCATGACCTGCATGAGCTGCCACGAACTCGGCATGAAGTGGAAGACCAACACGGGCGTGAGGCTGTGGGTACGCGCCTCCGCGGGCCATTACGCGGGGCGGGACTGCGGCGGCTCCGGGTGCCACTCCGCACGCGACAAATTCGGGTTGCGACGGGGCACGGTGCTGCCGGGCGGCCAGAAGTCGGGAGCAACGCAGGTGAATCCCACCCTGGGTGGGGCCACGGCGCTCGGACACGCGGTGGGCTTCAACCACCAGCGCACGGCCGGCACGGCCTGCGTGAGCTGTCACGGGCCGGCCAGCGGCCAGGGCAAGACACCGAACCACGTCGCCAGCAGCCCGAGCTGCCAGAGCTGCCACTCGACCCTGGCCTGGCTGCCCGTCCTGCGGGTCGATCATCTCCAGGTCAGCGGCAGTTGCGTCAGTTGCCACAACGCAATCGTGGCGCGCGGGAAGGGGAGTGCGCACCTGCCCGCCAGTGACGCCTGCCAGGCCTGCCACACCACCAACGCCTGGACGCCGGCGCGCTTCGATCACCTGGCCGTGGCCGAGCACAGTTGCCGCAGCTGTCACGACGGAGTGCACGCTGTAGGCCTGCCGCTCAGCCACGTTCCGACCTCCGCGCAATGCGATAGCTGCCACGGCACGCTGGGCTGGAAGCCGGCCAAGTTCGATCACACCGCGCTCACGGCCAGTTGTGCGAGCTGCCACAACAACTTCATCGCGCTCGGAGTGCCGCCGGCGCACCTCAGTACTCAGCGCGATTGCGCTACCTGCCACAGCTATCCGGACTGGAGCGCGCTGCACTTCGTGCACACCGCGGCCGCCTACCCGGGAACGCACAAGGCGGCGCTGGCCTGCGTGGCCTGCCACACGGGCAACGCGGACCTGATTCCGTGGGCCTCGCCGGCAGATGCCGGATCCTGCGCCGGCTGCCATGCCAGGGACTTCAAGCCCGACCTGCACCCGAAGACCACGGGTGGGCTCAAGTACACGGCCAGCGAGCTGCGTGATTGCGCCGGCGCCTGCCACGTGTACAGCGACTCGAGCGCAGGGGCCATCGTCAAGTTGCGGCCCGGACCGCAACACCGTGTGTCGGACGCTGCGTTCAAGCGCTAGCCAGGGCCGTCGCGGCGCGAGCTGCGCCGCGCGGCCACAGCCAGCCTATCGAATCACCTGCCAGAATATGCCGGCCACTGCGACATAACCGAGCGTAAAGACCAGCGTCCGGATGTACGGAATTCCGAACAGGTAGACGACCGCGTGAATTGCGCGCAGCCAGAAAAAGGCCATTGCGAGGCTTGCGGTGGTGGCGTTTGCCTTGCCGGTCAGCTGTGCGGCGATCACGAGCGCGGCAAACGGCGCGAAGGTCTCCACGGCATTCATGTACGTCCGGTCGGCACGCTTGCCCCACAGGGGTACCGGCCGGGGGGTCGGATCGCGGTAGTTGCCCGGCGCGAGAAATCCGTTGGTCTGGACCTGCGCTGCGATGTACGGGATCCACAGCGTGGCCGTGAGCATCGCCGTCAGCGCGAGATATTTCATGTCGGTGGTCATGACGCACTCCTTCTTATTGGATGGCAACGGTCTAACTTTCTTATGGGCCGCAGGCGGCCGCGAACCCTATAATGTAGCCGACAACGCCTGGAGAGCGCCGTGAAATCCGAACCTGTCGAGGAGTCACTCGATCCCGAAGACTGGCCGCAGCTGCGCGCGCTCGCGCATCGCGCGGTAGACGATGCTCTGGATTACCTGCAACAGGTACGCGATCGCAAGGTGTGGCAGCCCACGCCGCCGGAGGTGCTCGCGCGCTTTCACGCACCCCTCCCGCATGGGCCGCAGGGCGCCGCGGCGGCCTACCAGGATTTCCGCGACTGGGTCATGCCCTGGCAGATGGGCAACACCCATCCGCGCTTCTGGGGCTGGTACATGGGCAACGGCACCGCTTTCGGTGCGCTTGGGGACTTTCTGGCCGCCACCGTCAATCCAAACATGGGCGGCGGCAATCATGTCGCCAACGAGGTCGAGACGCAGGTCGTGGACTGGTGCCGGCAGATCGTCGGGATGCCACCCGAGACGGGCGGCCTACTGGTCAGCGGCGCCTCCATGGCCAACTTCGTCGCCCTGGCCGTCGCCCGCAACCAGGCGAGCACGACTGACGTGCGCGCCTGCGGGGTGGCCTCGCTGGCCAAGCCGCTGGTGTTCTACGCCTCCACCGAGGCGCACAGCTGCCTGCAGAAGGCCCTGGAGCTGCTCGGCCACGGATCACGCTCCTTCCGCAAGGTGGCTGTGGACGACAGCTACCGGATCGATACCGAGGTGCTTTCGCGGGCGATCGCCGCGGATCGCGATGCCGGCGCGCAGCCTTGCGCCGTGATCGGCAATGCGGGCACGATCAATACCGGCGCTGTCGATGACCTGGCGAAACTGGCCGCAATCTGCCGTCGCGAGAAGCTGTGGTTTCACGTCGACGGCGCAATTGGCGCCGTCGTGGCGCTGGCGCCCAACCATCGGCAGCTCGTCCAGGGCATCGAGAAGGCGGACTCCGTCGCGCTCGACCTGCACAAATGGCTGCACATTCCCTTTGAGGCGGGCTGCGCGCTGGTGCGGGATCGCCAGGCGCACCGGGCGACATTTTCATTGACGCCCGACTACCTCAAGCACGCGCAGCGCGGACTCGCCAGCGGCGCGGACTGGTTCAGCGACTACGGGCTGCAACTCACGCGTGGCTTCCGCGCGCTCAAGGTGTGGCTGTCCTTCAAAGAGCACGGACTCGACAAGTACGGCCGGCTCATCGACCAGAACATCTCTCAGGCCAGGCGCCTGGCCGAGCTGGTGCGCGAGGAGCCGGAACTCGAGCTGATGGCGCCCGTCTGCCTGAATATTGTGTGTTTCCGCTTCCGCGGCACCGGCGGTACGCAGGCGCAGCTGAACACCCTGAACGAGGAATTGCTGATTCGCCTGCACGAGAGTGGCGTGGCGGTGCCTTCCTACACGACGCTCAGCGGAAATTACTGCCTGCGGGCGGCGCTTGCCAATCACCGCACGCGTGCGGCGGACCTGTCAGTGCTCATCGAGGCGGTGCTGCGCGGCGGACGTGAGCTGGCGCGCCAGGCCTAGGCCTGCGCCCTGCGAATAATCGCAGGATGAATGACCGATACGAACGCCGAATCCGTCAGGACTGCGCCGGATTGCGGGCAGTGATGATCCAGGCGCTCGAGGGCCCCCAGATGCCATCGGTGCGCCGGAATTTCGCCAGGGTCGCCCGCAGCGCCGCGATCACGCCTGGCTTGAGCCGCTCACCGTCCTCGCCCGCCAGCCGGATGATCTCGCCTGCCGGTCCGAGCGCCATGGCGAACTCCACCGCCTCGTCCAGATCGCGGCCGATGCAAATGTCGGTGTCGTAACGCTCGAAGGCGACGTTCCGGTACCCCGTCCCCTGCATCATGGCACTCACCATGTCCGGCCCCGCCATTGAGAAGGGCCCAGGGCCGCAATGCACGGCGTCGGAGTCCTCGTGCGAAACGATGGGGACGATTTCGCGCACCCGCAGCTCCGCTTCGTGCACCCAGGGGTTGTCCTCGCGCTTGCGCCAGACAATTTGCGTGAACATTCCGCCCGGCTTGAGCGCACGGCGGATATTCAGCAGCGCCGCACCGGGGTTCATGAAGAACATCGTGCCGAAGCGGGCAAAAATATGGTCGTAGGGGCCGCGCAGACCGTCCGTCTGGACGTCGGCGGCGAAGAAACTGACATTGCCGATGCCCGCCGCACGGGCGTCTTCCTCGGCGGCGCGGATGAAGCGCTCGGCACAGTCGACGCCGACCGCGTGGCCCGTGGGCCCCACGGCGCTGGCCAGGCGCTGGGCGCTGTCGCCAAAGCCACACCCGACGTCAAGGACGCGCGCGCCGGCAGGGTACAGCCGCCGCGAGAACACTTCGTCACTATAGCTGGCGAGTCCGGCGATCAGCAGATGCTTGAAGCGCGTGAATTTCTCGAACAGGACCGAGTTCCAGGCTTCGACGACGACGTCGTTTTCGCTCACGGCGATCCCCCAGAGGGTACGGGACCGCTCAGCCTAACAAGAGCCGGGCTCGCCGGTCACGCGCCGGGGGGCGCGGACGGCGTTTCAGGAATGCAGGCGTACCGCGAGCGCCAGTGCCCCGACGAGAATGACGGAGCCGATGAAGGCGATGCGCATGAAGCGGTCCTTGGTTTCCATCGGTATGTCCCGGTTGTTTTACTGTGGGACCATTCCAGCGCCCGACCGCGACCAGGACAAGCTGTCGCTGATCGGGCACATGGGAGGAATCTCAGACCAGGGC
>DATFUG010000196.1:0-7206 GCA_035261025.1 Steroidobacteraceae bacterium
CGTAGTTGACCTCGCGCATGATGAATTCGACGGAATCGAAGGAGGTGGTCTCGCCCACCTTGTAGAACATGGTGAGGAAGATGCCCGAGAACAGCTGCATCACCAGCACCACGAGCGCCAGGGAGCCAAAGAAATACCAGACGTTGAAATTCTTGGGCGCGTAGTACTCCAGCAGCTGCTCGCGCATGAATTTCCCGACCGGCAGGCGCTTGTTGAGCCAGCCCCAGAACCCGGGCGAGTATTCGGCGTCGTTGCTCGCCATCACGCGGCTCCCGAGGCGGCGTTCGTGCCATCTTCACCGATGACCAGCGTGTTCTCAGTGGGAAAGCTGTAGGGCGGGATGCGCAGGTTGACCGATGCCGGCGAGCCGTTGAACACGCGGCCAGCCAGATCGAAACGCGAGCCGTGGCAGGGGCACAGGAACCCGCCGGGCCAGTCGGTACCCAGCTGGGCATCGCCGGGCTCGAAGCGCTGCTTGGGCAGGCACCCCAGATGGGTGCAGACCCCGATCAGCACCGCAATATCGTCGCGCCGCGAACGCCGCTCATTCATGGCGTAGGCCGGCTGCTCGGAATCGAGCGACTTGGGATCCTTGAGCCGGGCATCATGTGCGGCCAGCTGCGCGACCAGCTCGGGCGGGCGGCGGAACACATAGATCGGCTGCCTGCGCCACACCGGCATGATCATCTGCCCGGCTTCCAGCTTGCTCAAGTCCACCGTGACAGGTGCCCCCAGCGCCCTGGCGCGCTCCGAAGGCTGCCAGCTGGCGATGAACGGGCTGGCGGCGAATACCACGCCCACCGCCGCCGTGGCGCTGGTCGCCGCGGTCAGGAACTTGCGGCGATCGGCATCGACCAATTCCTGGTCGGCACTCGCTTCGGCATCCGTCATCAGTCGCTACTCCGCTGCCCGTGTCTGGCCAGGCTCTCCGCGCTGTGGGCGCTCACAGGGCTAGTCTCACGGTTGTCTCGGGAAGTGTCGCATTATACACAACCCATTGTGGTGCCCGGCTGCGCGCCGCGGGCCATGTTCGAGGAGTCGGCATGAATCTGCGCAAACTGGGTCTCGGAGTGGTGTTCCTGTCCGGGGCGATCATCGGCGGGCTGGCGCTCGCATTTCTGCTGGTGGTATTCAGGCCAGAGCTGCTCGCGCATCCGCAAAAGACCCGCACTGCCGCCACCGACGCGACCTTGCCGGCCACCGCCCGGCCCGCCGCCACGGTGGAGGCCGCGGGCGACAACCCGCCGGGCGCCAGCGAAGCGGGCACCAACGCCACGTCCGCCCGATCCTTCGCCGCCGCCGTCCGCCGGGCCGCGCCGGCGGTGGTCAATATTTATACGGCGCGCGTGGTCACCGAGCGGGTCCAACCCACAACCCTGGAGCAGCTGTTTGGCGAATTCGGTCCGCGCTACCAGCAGCACGTGCAGCGCGCGCTGGGCTCGGGCGTGATCGTCGATGAGAGCGGCCACATCATCACCAACAACCACGTGATCGCCGCTGCGACCACCATCAAGGTACAGCTGGCCGACGGCCGCAGCGCCGAGGCCCGGGTGGTCGGCCGCGACCCGGACACCGATCTGGCGCTGCTCTCGATCAAGCTCGGGAAGCTCCCCGTAATGGCGCTGGGACGCTCCGATCGCCTGCAGGTGGGCGACGAGGTCCTGGCCATCGGCAACCCGCTCGGGCTGCAGCAGACCGTGACGCACGGGATCGTCAGTGCGACGGACCGCAAGGAGCTCGGTGTCGCCACCTTCGAGAATTTCATCCAGACCGACGCGGCGATCAACGAGGGCAACTCCGGCGGCGCGCTGATCGACGCCAGCGGTGAACTGGTGGGCATCAACACGGCGGTCATCGCCAAGAACATGGACGCCACCGGCGTCGAGGGCATCGGCTTTGCCATCCCGGTGAATCTCGCCCGTGGCGTGATGCGCGAGATCCTGGATCACGGTCATGTGGTGCGCGGCTGGAGCGGCATCGTGGCGCAGGACTTCACCGACGATCAGGCCGCCTATTTCCAGCTGGCGCGCGGCGGTGTGGTCGTGACCCAGCTCTACGTCAACAGCCCTGCGGTCAACGCCGGGGTCCGCGTCGGGGACATCGTCCTGGCCATCGACGGGCACGCGGTGCAGCGCGCGCAGGAAGCGCTCGCGCTGCTGGCGAGCCACAAGCCGGGGGGCAGCGTCAAATTGCACCTGCAGCGGGGCACCGGTCAGGTGGATCTGGACTGCGCGGTGCGGGAGCGGCCCAGCCAGCTGTAAGCGCGGCCGCGCCGCCTCAGTTCGGCACGCGCCTGATCTGCGCCCCCAGCTGCGCGAGCTTTTCCTCGATCGCCTCATAGCCGCGATCGATGTGATAGATGCGCTCGATGTCGGTGCGGCCGCGGGCCACGAGCCCGGCGAGCACCAGGCTGGCCGAAGCGCGCAGGTCGGTCGCCATCACCGGCGCGGCCGTCAGCTGCCCCACGCCGTGAATGATCGCCGTATTGCCCTCGAGGCGAATCTCGGCGCCCATGCGGCGCATCTCCAGCATGTGCATGAAGCGGTTTTCGAAGATGGTCTCCACCACGGTGCCGACGCCGCTGGCGACCGTGTCGAGGGCCGCGAACTGCGCCTGCATGTCGGTCGGAAACGCCGGGTACGGCGCGGTGCGCACGTCGACGGACTTCGGCCGCCGCCCGCGCATGTCCAGTTCCACCCAGTCCGAACCGGTGCCGATCGTGGCGCCCGCCTCGGTGAGCTTGCCGAGCACGGCGTCCAGATGTGCCGGGTGCGTGTGGTTCAGGCGGATGTGCCCGCCGGTGATGGCTGCGGCGACCAGGTAGGTGCCCGCTTCGATCCGATCGGGCAACACGTTGTAAGCCGTGCCGTGCAGGGTCTTGACGCCGTTGATCACGATCTTGTCGGTGCCGGCGCCCTCGATGCGCGCGCCCATGGCGATGAGAAAATTGGCGAGGTCGACGACCTCGGGCTCGCGGGCGGCGTTCTCGATGACCGTCTCGCCCTCGGCCAGCGTTGCGGCCATCATCAGGTTCTCGGTGCCCGTGACGGTCACGGTGTCGAGCACGAGGTGCGCACCGTGCAATCGCGCGGCATGCGCGCGGATGTAGCCGCCCTCGATATGGATGTCCGCACCCATGGCCTGGAGCCCGGCGACGTGAATATTCACGGGCCGCGCGCCGATGGCGCAGCCGCCCGGGAGCGACACTTCGGCGCGCCCGTGGCGGGCCACGAGCGGCCCGAGCACCAGGATCGAGGCGCGCATGGTCTTGACCAGCTCGTAGGGCGCGAAGCACTCACGGATGGAGGCGGCGTCGACCTCGATGCGCATGCGCTCGTCGACCGTGACCGTCACCCCCATGCGCGCCAGCAGCTCGATCATCGTGGTCACATCGTGCAGGTGCGGCACATTGCCAATCGTCACCGGGCCGTCGGCCAGGAGCGCCGCCGCCAGGATCGGCAGGGTGGCATTCTTGGCCCCGGAGATGCGGGTCTCGCCTTCCAGCGCCACACCGCCGGTGATCTGCAGCTTATCCACGCTCACTCTCCGCCAGGCGCGCGGCGAGTTCGTGCGGCGTGAGGGCCTCGATCGACAGGGCGTGGATCTCGCGTCCGACGCGCGTACCGAGTGCGCGATAGACGAGCTGGTGGCGCGCGAGGCTCCGCAGGCCCAGGAAGCTGTCGCTGACCACACGGGCATTGAAGTGCGTCTGGTCATCGGATTCGACCACGACCTCGGCGTCCGGGAGCGCGGCGCGTATCAGCTCGGCGACTTGGCTGGGGTGCATGGCAGGTCCATATCAAAAGGCCGCCGCGGTTCAGCACGGCCTGCGGGGCGCATCTTACAGGAAGGCGAATCCGGTCCCGCCCGCGCGTTATGATGCCGGGCCAGATGCGAAGTTCCACCGTCAGCCCCCCGGACGACGCCGCCCTGCTGGCCACCGGCCGGCGCACGCTGGCCAGCGAGCAGGCCGGCATCGAAGCGCTCCATGCCCGGCTCGATGCCCGGTTTGCGGCGGCCTGCCGCATTCTGCTGGCCTGCGCGGGGCGGGTCATCGTCTCGGGGATGGGCAAGTCCGGCCATATCGCCGGCAAGATCGCCGCCACCCTGGCCAGCACCGGCACACCGGCGTTTTTCCTGCATCCGGCGGAGGCCGGCCACGGCGACCTGGGCATGATCACGCGGCAGGATGCGCTGCTGGCCCTGTCAAATTCCGGTGAGACCGTCGAGATCCTGCTGTTGCTGCCGCACCTCAAGCGTTTGGGCGTGCCGCTGATCGCCCTGACCGGGCGCACCGATTCCGCGCTCGCCCAGGCCGCCGATGTCACGCTGGATGTGGGCGTGGGCCAGGAAGCCTGCCCGCACAACCTGGCACCGACCACCAGCACCACCGCCGCGCTCGCCATGGGCGATGCCCTGGCGGTGGCGGTGCTGGAAGCACGCGGATTTTCGGCCGAGGACTTTGCGCGGCGCCATCCCGGCGGCGCGCTGGGGCGGCGATTGCTGCTGCGCGTGGAGGAAATCATGCGCAGCGGAGCGGCACTGCCGCGCGTGGCGCCGGATACGCTGCTGGCCGCGGGCCTGGTCGAGATGAGCGCCAAGGGCCTCGGGCTCACCGCCGTGGTCGATGCGCAGGACCAGGTACTCGGTGTGTTCACGGACGGCGATCTGCGCCGCTCCCTCGATCTGCGTGTCGATGTGCATGCGACCACCATGCAACAGGCGATGACCCACGGGGCGCGCACCATCGGCCCGCGCGAGCTGGCAGCGACTGCGGCACACCTGATGGAGACCCACCGCGTGACGGCCCTGCTCGTGGTCGATGAGCAGCAGCGGCTGATCGGTGCGCTCAACGTGCATGACCTGATGCGCGCGGGCGTGGTGTAGGAATCAAGGAGCAACAGCATGGCGCGCCGCCCCACTCCGCTCGCCTCGATCCGCCTGTTGATGCTGGACGTCGATGGCGTGCTCACCGACGGGCGGCTCTACTACGGGTCCGAAGGTGAAACCGTAAAAAGCTTCCACGCCCGTGACGGCCGGGGTATCAAATCACTCCTGGCGGCCGGAGTCGCGGTCGCCGTGATTTCGGGCCGCAATTCCGCGGCGGTCCTGCGCCGCTGCGAGGAGCTCGGCATCCGCGATATACAGCAGGGCATCGCGGACAAGGCCGCGGCCGGCCGATTCCTGGCGGCGCGCCTCGGGGTCGAACTGCGCCATAGCGCCTGCGTGGGCGATGACTCGCCGGATGTACCGCTGATGAAACTGGTCGGCCTGGCCGTCGCGGTCGCGGACGCCCACCCGGATGCGCGCCGTGCCGCACACCGCCGCACGCGGCTCGGCGGCGGCGCGGGCGCGGTCCGCGAGGTGTGCGACTGGCTGCTGGCCTCGCGTGCCCGGGGCAGCGGCTAGGCCGCCCCCATGCGCCGCGTCTGGATCCTGGGGATCATTGCCGCCGCGCTGGCGCTGTGGCTGTGGCGCGTGCCGACCCGCAGCGTGGTCGAAAACGAGAACGGCGAGGCGAACCATTCCACCGCGCCCGGCTACGTGGCCAGCGGCGCGGAACTGATCGACACCAACGCCGATGGGCAACCCGAGTTCCGCCTGCTCGCCGAGCGCATCGAGCAGCCCTGGCCGGCGGCCGATGTCGAACTGACGGCGCCGCAGATCAGTTACGCCGGCGAAACGGCGTGGACGCTCACCGCGCAGCACGGCGTGCTGCAGCAGGCGGCCGAGCAGGTCTCCCTGTCGGGTGACGTGCTGGTGACCGCGCTGCGGGCAGGTCAGCCGCCGTGGCAGATCCGCACCGCCTCCCTCGACGCGGATCTGCTGGAGAAGCGCCTCGATACCAACGCCGGCGTGGTCATGGTCTGGGGCCGCAACCGGCTGTGGACCTCCGGCCTGCATGCCGATATCAGGGCGGACCGCCTGCAACTCACTTCGCCGATCCGTGGCGAATTCCTGCACCGATGATGCGCGCCCAATCTGCAAGAATCCGGCCATGAACCTGCGCCCGGCATTCCAGGTGCTCATGGCCTGCGCGCTGCTGTGGCCGGTGAGCGCGGCGATCGGCGCCGAGAGCGCGCCCACGGCGGCAAAAACCGACTGTGACCCGGCCGTTCCGGCCACCTGGCCGGCATGCACCCTCGGCGATCTGTGCCTGTGCGTCGGCGGCGGCGGCGAATACCGGCGCGACAAGGTCATGCTCAATCAGTTCGTCATCTACCAGGGCGGCAGTCCGATGCGCATCCAGGCCGACCACGCCGAAGCCTCGGCGCTCGACTTCGACAACAGCACCTGGACGCTGACGGGCGCCGTAAGCGTGCGCCTGGCGCAGGGCGAGCTCGCCGCCGCGAGTGCGACGGTGCATTTCATCGACGGCAGGCTCAGCAGCGCGACGGTCAGCGGCGCTCCGGCCACCTTCGAGCAGCTGCCAGGAGCGGTCGAGCACGCGGGCACGGCCAAGAACCCGAGCTTCGGCAATGCGCACGGCCACGCGCAGTCCATCGCCTACGATCTGGCCGGCGGCGAAGTACGCTTCACCGGTGATGCCTGGCTCAGCAACGGCTGCACCGAGCTGAGTTATGACACCATCGTCTACAACCTGATCCAGAACAGTGTCGTCGCGCCCGGCGGCGGGGGCGGTCGGGTGCAGGGCATCATTCGCCCGCAGTGCAAGCCCGGAATGCGCGCACCGGGCACCGCACCGTGACCCTCTTAAGCGCGGCCGGCCTGAACAAGAGCTACCGCTCGCGCCAGGTGGTGCGCGACCTGTCGCTGCAGATCAGCACCGGCGAGGTGGTCGGGTTGCTGGGCCCGAACGGTGCCGGCAAGACCACGGCGTTCTACATGATCGTCGGATTGCTGCCCGCCGACAGCGGCACGATCCGGCTCGATGATCGCGACCTGACGCCGCTCGGCATCGACCAGCGCGCGCGCTTAGGGCTAGGCTACCTGCCGCAGGAATCCTCGGTGTTCCGCCGGCTCAGTACGGCCGACAACATCATGGCCATACTGGAACTGGTGCCGGGGCTGGCGGCCGCCGATCGCAAGCGGCGTCTGGAGGAGCTCCTCGGCCAGCTGCACATCGGGGAGGTGCGCAACACGCTGGGCATGTCGCTCTCGGGCGGGGAGCGGCGCCGGGTCGAGATTGCCCGCGCCCTGGCGGCGGAACCGAGCTTCGTACTGCTCGACGAGCCGTTCGCGGGC
>DATFUG010000197.1:0-4166 GCA_035261025.1 Steroidobacteraceae bacterium
AACAAGCGCCAGTTCGTATGCGCATTTGCCGCCGTCCGATTTGGTCTCAAAATGGCCCACCTCTGCCGACTTGCGCGGTGCACCAAAGTCGTCAGCTATCTGAGGTACTGCGGACGTGCCGGTCGAACGGCCGCTATAGCGTTTTTGACCCATCAGCGAGTGCGCCAGGAAAGCTGGCAAAGAATAGGAGGTGAAAGTCCCCCACGGGGAAGGTCTAGCCAACCACCCCGACCCCGAGTGATGCACGAGGTTCTGCTCGCGAGGGCAGCCGTGAAGCGTTCACAGGGGAGACCACGGGCCGAGTATTGAGCTGCGGTGCGCCGGGGAAGACCGGCAGGAGGTAGATGGTGAAAGTCCGTTACAGTGAAGGAGTAGCGATCCACACTGACCCCGAGTCATGCGCGGGACACTGCCGTGAGGCAGTACGCGAAGCGTTGACAGGGGGGCGTACAGGCGAGGTATTGAGCGGCGAAAGCAATGTAGTTTGGGGTGCCGATGCCGTCGTAGCATGTAGAAGGCAACAGGCACGGGTCCGTCATCGCGAGGACCTTGGCCACCCCGCGTCGTCATTAGACCCTGAGCATGTACGCACATCTCTTGTGCGGGAACCGGGAGATCTTCGTTCCGCCCTGGGAAACCGTCCCCAGGGCCGCATCGGGAAGGCCGGAGGCCGTAGCCGATGATGTACGGGGCGAAGAAGTCAGACTCATCGATAGTACCTGCGAAGCTGGCGAACAAAGCGGAGCGATCCGCCGCGGAGCCGGTGGAGGGAGACGATGGGACCAAGAGGAATGCGGAACTGCAAAGCACGGTCCGGACACAGAGTCGGAAAGCCGTGACACAAGCGCAGGCCCGCATACGCGGAGCTGTAAACAGGAACAAGAAGGAGAAGCTGACAGCGCTCTTGCATCACGTCAGCATCGACGTCCTGCGGTGGGCCTTCTTTAATCTCAAGAAGCGGGCTGCACCCGGCGTCGACGGACTGACATGGGCGGACTATGCGGCAGACCTTGACCGAAACCTCACTGATCTGCACGCAAGGATCCACTCAGGAGCGTATCGAGCCTTGCCATCGCGTCGCCAGTACATACCCAAGGCGGATGGTAAACAACGGCCGCTCGGCATTTCGATGCGCCCTTCATACTGCACCTTGTTCAATTCGGGTTGGAACGGCGATACGGGAAGAGTTGGCAACCCACTCCCGCAGTCTGTGATCTGTCGCGTCGGGGATCGTGATGACGTATGGCAGGCCAAGCTTCCTCTTCTGTGCTGTTATGAGGCCCCTGTCGATCCAGTAATAAACCACCCACATACTGACGCCGTATCTTTCGCGAACCTGTTTGACGTTGAATGTATCGGTGGGAAGCGGCGGGCTGGGAATGTGATGCTTGTGGCGGATCCAACGGATCATGGCGACCGTGAAGCATCTGCCAGTTGAGCTTTTGAGGTCGTCGCGGTTGAGGAGCGCGACGATCTCATCGTCATCGTGCGTGGCTGCCAGGGCACGGATGTGAGCAACGAACGCATCGGGATAACGAACCGCTTCAGCGCGGTTTGGCGACAGGCGTAGCTCGACCGTTTCGATGGCGCCGCCCTGCCAGCGAATATGCAATCGCAGCAGCTTTGGCTCCCGGCCCTTGGTGACGGTGATATCCTTGACCAGCAAACGGAGCATGCGCTTGCGGTCACGCGCTGCGGTGGTTTGAGCGGTCCAGAGGCGAGGGAAGTCTGACGCGAGCTGCAGGATTTGCTGTTTTTGGTCAGCCGTGATGGTACGCAATGTCTGCCGCTCGAAATTGGCCAGTTCGGCCTCCAGCTCAAGCAGGCGCTGCATCGCGTCGTTCCAGCGTTGCTCGAGCGTGGCGGCGATCAAGCGGTTGCCAGGGTCGACCGCCTCGTAGCGCCGTTCCGCCAGGTCGGCGTCGTAGCGCGCCCGCTCGATCCGCCGTCGCCACTGTGCCGCGATTGCCTTATCTCGCTCTTCCAGGCTGGTCAGCGCTTCGAGCGCAAGCTTGATCGTCAAAGGTGTGACGGCGGTGACCAGGCGGTTGGCAACGGCGGCGTCGAGCGGCTTTGCGGCCACATTCATACAGGCTTGTCGTGACAGGGCTTCCCGATGCTTCCAATTGCACTGGTAGATCGGGTAGAGGCCGCCATTACCGGTATAGCGAACACTCAGCCGTCGCCCGCAGATGCCACAGATCAATAGGCCCTGCAGCAAACAAAGGCCCTCTCGGGCCGGTCCGGCGAGGACTTCGCAATTCGTTCGGTTGGTCGCCAAGCGGTGGCGGTTGGCGAGGAATTGATCCCAGGTGATATAGCCCGGATGGTGATCAGGAATGACGACGCGCCATTCGCCATGCGGCATCCGGCGTGACTGGGTGCGGATCTCGCCGGTCGGCCCAATCTGCTTGCGAGCTTGATGTCGCCCGAACACGTAGGTGCCGGCATAAGATGGATTCGCCAGGATACCGAGCACCCGCGAATGGGTCAGTCGACCCCAGAGCAGTTTGCCATCCCAGGCGCCGCCGTACGACCGACGCGGAAAACGAAGACCCAACCCCTGGAAGCGCTGGACTACGGCGTACGCACTGCTCTCTCGTTCGAACAGTTCGAACACCGTTCGAACGGCGCCTTGTACTTCCTGGTCAGGATCGAGCGCAATCTTGTCGTCGTCAAAAACCAGACCCACCGGCAGCGGGAAGTGCAGTTCACCCTTGTGCGCCTTGTTGAGCTTGCCGCCGTGGAGGCGCGCGCGGATGATGTGAAGCTCTGCCTGGGCGAACGTGCCCTTCATGCCAAGCACGAGGCCGTCGTTGAACTCGGCCGGGTCGTAACAGCCGTCCTCGTCGATTACCAGCGTGCTGGTGATGGCGCACAACTCGAGCAGGCGGTGCCAGTCCTGGTTGGAGCGCGCCAGGCGCGAAGCTTCGAGGGAGAAGATTGCACCGACTTGGCCCATGGCCACATCGCTGACCAACGTCTTGAAGTCCTCGCGATTGGTCGTTTGCGCGCCGGACTGACCGAGGTCGCGATCGAGGATTCGGATCTGCTGCGGGCTCCAGCCGAGAGCCTGCGCCTTGCTCACCAGATTGTACTGGCGCTCGGTGCTCTCCTGGTTGAAGCGGACTTGGCCCATCGTCGACTGACGAATGTAGATGCAAGCTTGTCGCGACAGATGTCGATCGGCAATCTTGGAGATCATCATGATCGGCTCCCTCTGGGTTGGACGGCGGGGCGCCCCCAGCAAGGTAAGATTCGATCATGTCGGCGATGATGGCGCCCGCCTTGGCGAAATCGAAGGTGGCGACGGCCGGATCCATCTAGTCGAGACTCTCGCGGCGGCGCAACAGTTCGGCATTGATCGCGCAGATCTCGTTGAGCATCTCCTGCAGTTTGCGGAAGTTGGCGAGGAACTCGGCGACTTGGGCATAAGCTGCATTGGGCACGTAGCCGAGCCGCGGGCGTTCGCCGGTTCGAGCGATTGTGGAGAGATATCTCTTGGGGCCGTGCCCGGGTCCGTCGGCGCAGTGGCAGTTGGGCCGGCCGCAGCGTTTGTAGGTCTCCATCAACGAACCGCGCACGATCTGCTCGATCGGGGGAAGGCCGCGCACGAGTTGATGGCGACGCTTGCGCAGCGCCGCGGATGACGGAGCTTGATTCTTCATCGGACAGAATCACCTCGATGTCCGATAGATTCAGAACTCGATTCATCGGTCAAGCCCCACGTTTGCGGGTCAGCGAAACAACGAGTTCGTTGATTGCCACAAGACCGAAGGCATCGGTGATCAACGGATCGCCGCCGGCGGGCGTTACCTGTGCGTTGGGGGGCGCCCAGTCGGTCCATTCGCGCGGCATCGCAAACGAGCCCAACTCTGAATGGCGCAGGCTCAGAGTGTCGACGCCAGAAACTCTTCTGACCTTCAAAACAACAAACCGGTGACCGCGAAGAGGATGAAACGGATGGGTTACCTCAGCCGAACCCAAAGGCTGACGGGATCGAAGTGTAGTTCGATGTGACTGTGCCAACCGTGCTGGATCGCTTTATCCAGCAAGCGGTAATGCAGGTCCTGCAAAGGCAATGGAACCCGACATTCTCCCAATACAGCTATGGGTTTCGACCGCGGCGATCGGCGCATCACGCCGTGGCTCAAGCGCAGCAGTAT
>DATFUG010000198.1:0-3464 GCA_035261025.1 Steroidobacteraceae bacterium
GATCGGCATCCAGCTGCCCGGGATACATCTGTATTCGGATTTCCTGGGCCGCGCCGGCGCCAAGGCGGATTACAAAGTGAGCGCCGTGGATTGGCAGAACCAGGAATCAGCGGCGAGTGCCGTCGCCAGCGCGATGACGCATGAGATGAGCGACGATGAGCTGCTGACGATGCTGCAGGAAGGGGCCTTCCATTACTACTGGGAAGGCGGCGGGACTCATTCGGGCCTTGCGCACGAGAACATGCCGGGCGATGACCGCATCGTCGCGACCGGTGCCAGCGGTTTCATGATTGAAGCGCTCGTCGTCGCGGTCGACCGCCACTTCATCACGCGCGAGCAGGGCCTGGAGCGTCTCGACCGGATTGTAGGCTTCCTCGAGCGCGCGCCGCGCTACCACGGCGCCTGGTCACACTATATGAATGACGCGACCGGCCAGACCCTGCCGCTGTTCGGCATGCTCGACAACGGCGGGGACCTGGTCGAGACCTCCTTCATGATGCAGGGCCTGCTCACCGCGCGCCAGTACTTCAAGGGCGCCAGCGCGCTCGAGCGCGACCTGTATCGGCGCATTACCGCGCTCTGGGAGGGCGTGGAGTGGGACTGGTATCGCGACAACAAGGGGAGCGATTTCATCTACTGGCATTGGTCGCCCCAATGGGGTTTCCAGATTCACCACCCGCTCATCGGCTTCAACGAGACGCTGGTGGTCTATCTGCTCGCGATCGCCTCGCCGACGCACAGCGTGCCGGCCGATATGTACTATTCCGGGTGGGCCAGCCAGGACAAGCGCGCCCTGGAATACCGGCAGGGCTGGTCGGGAAGCCCCGAGGGCAACCACTACGGCAACGGCACCACCTATTTTGGCATCAAGCTCGACGTGGGCGTGGGGAGCGGCGGACCGCTGTTCTTCACGCATTACTCCTTCATGGGATTCGACCCGCACGCCCTGCACGATAGGTACACGCCGTCGTACTTCGACAACAACCGCAACATCGCGCTGATCAACCGGGCCTACTGCGTCGCCAATCCGAAGCACTATTCCGGTTATGGCGCCGATGCCTGGGGCCTGACCGCCAGCGATGGCCCCACGGGCTATGCGACCCCGGCGCCGGATGCGCTCAATGACACCGGCACCATTACCCTGACGGGCGCGCTGGCCTCTTTCCCCTATACGCCCGAGGCTTCGATGGCCGCACTCAAGCACTACTACCGCGATCTTGGTGCCGAACTGTGGGACATCTACGGGCCGCGCGATGCCTACAACCCCTCGGTGAACTGGATTTCCCCCATCTACATGGGTCTCAATCAGGCGCCCATCGTGGCGATGGTCGAGAACTATCGCACCGGCCTGCTGTGGAAGACCTTCATGTCGAATCCGGAAGTCGCCGTGATGCTGAAGAAGCTGGACGCGGCCAGCGCGAAATGAGGGTTTGCGCCGCGGCGCTGACCGGGTTGCTCATTGGGAGCGGTCCTGCGGCTGATGCGGCCCCAACGGCGCCAGCTGCGATCGAAATCGACGCCCGCGCCCCAGGCACGCCCTTCCCTCATTTCTGGGAACAGGCTTTCGGTTCCGGTCGCGCGATCCTGGCGCTGCGCGCCAGTTATCGCGAGGACCTGCGGGAACTGAAGAAGGTGGCGGACTTTCGCTACGTGCGCTTCCACGCCATCTTTCACGACGAAGTGGGCGTGTACGACGAGGACAGCCAGGGCGCCCCCGTCTACAACTTCTCCTACGTCGACCAGATCTATGACGGCCTGCTGGAAAACGGCGTACGCCCGTTCGTCGAGATCAGTTTCATGCCGAAGAAGCTCGCCGCGCGGCAGGATGTTCATCCCTTCTGGTACCGGCAGATTGTTTCCCCTCCAAAGGACTATGCGAAGTGGGACGGCCTGATCCACGCCTTCGCCGCGCATCTGGTCGAGCGCTACGGGATCGATGAAGTCGCGCAATGGTATTTCGAGGTCTGGAACGAACCCAACATCGATTTCTGGACCGGCGAGCCCAAGCAGGCCAGTTATTTCGAGCTGTACGACCACACGGCACGCGCGCTCAAGGCGGTGAGCCGGAGGCTCCGCGTCGGCGGACCCGCCACGGCCGCGGCTGACTGGGTTGCGCCTTTTCTTGCGCACGTGGCGCAAGACGACGTGCCGGTGGATTTCGTATCGACGCATGGGTACGCGGACGATACGGTCGAGAACCTGTTCCACAGCGCGGAGGACATTCCGCTCGATGAGCGCGTGTGCCGTGCAATCGGCAAAGTGCACGCTGAGATACTGAATTCCGCGCGGCCCGCGCTGCCGCTGATGTGGACGGAGTGGAACGTGCCCTCCTTCGGCGAGCGCTACCATGCGCGTGACACGACTTACGTCGGCGCGGCGCTGGCCTCGGACATCCGGCAGTGCGACGGTCTGGTTGATGTCATGTCGTACTGGACCTTCGATGATGTGTTTGAAGAAAGCGGCGTGGTGCGCGAACCCTTTCATGGCGGGTTCGGTACGATCGCGGCCGGCGGCATCAAGAAGCCCGCGTACTACGCCTACGCGCTGCTGCACCGCCTGGGAGAGACGCGGCTGGCGAACTCCGCGGACAATGTGCTGGTGACGCGGCGCAGCGATGGCACGCTGGTTGCCGCAGCCTGGAATGTCGTGGATCCGGACCGGACCGGCGAGCCGCGGACCGTCACGCTGCAGTTCCGGCGCCTGCGCGAATCAAATCCCGTCGTCGTCTGGCGCATGGACGCGACCCACGGCAACGTACTGCCTGCGTATGCCTCGATGGGCAAGCCGCGCTATCCGACACCCGCGCAGGTCCGTCAGCTGAACCGCGCTTCCGCGCTCGGCGCACCTGAACGGACTTCACTCCGGCACGGTGAAATCCGGATTGTGGTTCCGGTCAATGGACTGGTGGTTCTGGAACTGCCGCTCAGAGCAGCCGCGCGCCGCTCTGCGCATTGAAGTAGCGCAACCTGTCCCCTGAGTAGTGGAGCCGGAGAGAACGGCCGAGCTCCGGCAAGGCCTGGGGCGGGAGGCGGCACACGACAGTGCCGACCGGGGCATTCAGGCTCAGGATGATTTCATTGCCGACGGGCTCGATGTTTTCGATGGTGGCCTCAATGCTCGCCTCGGACCCGCCGCCCGAGGGCTGCGGCGCCAGGCGCAGATCCTCCGGACGCAGGCCCACGACGATCTCCTGACCGGGCTTCGCGGCCACCTGCCCCGGCGGAAACGGCAGCAGCAGTTCGCCCTCCTGGCAGCGCAGCCGCGGCCGCGGATCGGCAATGAAGCGGCCACGGAAGGTATTCATCCCGGGGCTGCCCATGAAACCGGCCACGAACAGGTTGGCGGGCTCGTCATACAGGCGCATGGGCGTATCGATCTGCTGCACCTCGCCGGCATTGAACACCACGATGCGCTGCCCCAGGGTCATCGCCTCGATCTGATCGTGCGTCACGTACAGCATGGTG
>DATFUG010000199.1:0-2902 GCA_035261025.1 Steroidobacteraceae bacterium
CGCATGCTCCTGCGCAAGCGGCCGCCTTCGGGCGGCCGCTTTGTTTATGATGCCGGCATTGGGCAGGGGCGCGAGCGATGATCGGCAGTCTGAATATCTTTCTCGTGGGCCCCATGGGTTCGGGCAAGACCGCCGTGGGCAGGCAGATCGCACGGCTCCTCCGGTTTCCTTTCATCGACACCGACCGCGAGATCGAGACCCGCACTGGCGCTGATATCCCGCTGATCTTCGAGCGCGAGGGGGAGGCCGGCTTCCGCAAGCGCGAGCGTGAGGCGATCGCCGAGCTGAGCGCACGGAGCGGCGTCGTGCTGGCCACGGGCGGTGGCGCGGTGCTCGACGCCGGGAACCGCCGCCTGCTGGCCGAACGGGGCTGGGTCGTCTACCTCGAGACCTCCGTTGCGCAGCAGGCGGAACGTGCCGGTCGCTCCAGCCATCGTCCGCTGCTCATGGGCGCTGATCCGCGGCGACGCCTCGAAGAGCTGATGAACATCCGCGAGCCGCTGTACCGCGAGGTCGCCGATTTCATCGCGACGACCACGCGCCGGCGCGTCAACCCGGTGGCCGAGCGCATCGTGCAGGCCTATCGGGCCAGCACGCCGCCGCCTTAGCGCGTTGCGGCCCTGGCGTCCCCGCCCGGGCAGGCCGGGTCTGTATACTTGTGCCCGCCACAGCGCGCGGATCTTATGCAGACCCTCACCGTAGAGCTCGAAGATCGCTCCTACCCGATCAACATTGGAGCCGGGCTCCTGCACCAGCAATCGCTCCTGCAGGCCGCGGTTCCGGCGCGCGATATCCTGCTGGTCAGCAACACCACCGTCGCGCCACTCTATGCCGGTGCCGTCCGTGAAGCCTTTGCCGACCGGCACGTGGTGGAGGTCATTCTCCCGGATGGCGAGCAGCACAAGTCCCTCGGCATGGCCGGCCGCGTCTTCGATGTGCTCGTCGCCAACCGCTTTGGCCGCGACGCGTTGGTGCTGGCACTGGGGGGCGGGGTGGTCGGCGATCTGGCCGGCTTTGTCGCCGCCTGCTACCAGCGCGGCGTGGATTTCGTGCAGGTTCCGACCACGCTGCTCGCGCAGGTCGATTCCTCCGTGGGCGGAAAAACGGCCGTCAATCATCCGGGTGGCAAGAACCTCATCGGTGCCTTTCATCAACCGCGTGAGGTGCTGGCCGATACCGACGTGCTGGCGACACTGCCGGAGCGGGAACTGCAGGCGGGAATGGCGGAGATCATCAAGTACGGGCTGATCTGTGACCGCGGCTTCTTCGCGTGGCTCGAGAAGCACATCGACGCGGTGCGGGGGCGCGATGCGCAGCTGCTGTCGCAGGCGATCTACCGCTCCTGCCAGATC
Source organism: Steroidobacteraceae bacterium (assembly GCA_035261025.1). Classification (GTDB taxonomy): domain Bacteria; phylum Pseudomonadota; class Gammaproteobacteria; order Steroidobacterales; family Steroidobacteraceae; genus FEN-1191. Next base: position 1,353 of record DATFUG010000199.1, read on the forward strand.
AAGGCGCAGATCGTCGGGCGCGATGAGCGCGAACGGGGCGATCGCGCCCTGCTCAATCTCGGCCACACCTTTGGCCACGCCATAGAGGCGGCCACCGGCTACGTCGAGTGGCTGCACGGCGAGGCCGTCGGCGTGGGCCTGTTGATCGCCGCACGCCTGTCGCAGCGGCTGGGCGGGCTGACGGAAGCGGATGTCGAGCGCGTCCGCCAGCTGCTCGAGCGCGCGGGGCTGCGCACCGAGGGGCCACGAATCGGGGCAGCCCGGGCGGCGGGCTTCATGAGCGCCGACAAGAAAGTGCAGGCCGGGCGCGTCCGCCTGGTGCTGCTGCGCGCTATCGGGGAGGCCTACGTCACCGGCGATTACCCCGACGCGGCGCTGCAGGACTCGCTGCAGGCACAGTTCGGCGCATGAACAGGATCGCCTCAGACGCTCCCGCGCCCGCCATCGCGCTGGCGCCCTATGCGGCGCACGATGCGCAGTCGCGCGGCCGGCGCTACGCGGAGCCGCCGCCCCAGTTTCGCAGGGAATTCCAGCGCGACCGCGACCGCATCATCCACTGCAATGCCTTCCGGCGCCTGGCCTACAAGACCCAGGTGTTCGTCAATCACGAGGGCGATCTGTACCGGACGCGCGTCACGCACTCCCTCGAGGTGGCGCAGATCGCACGCTCGATCGCGCTGGCCCTGAGGCTCAATGAGGCGCTGGTCGAGGCGATTTCCCTGGCGCACGATCTCGGCCACACGCCCTTCGGACACGCGGGGCAGGATGCGCTCAACGAGTGCATGCGCGAGTACGGTGGCTTCGAGCACAACCTGCAATCGCTCCGTGTCGTGGATGAACTGGAGGAGCGCTACCCCGATTTCCAGGGGCTCAATCTCACCTTTGAGTGTCGCGAGGGCATCCTGAAGCACTGCGCCCTGCCGAAGGCGCGGGAACTGGGCGACGTCGGCCAGCGCTTCATTGACCGCACGCGCAGCAGCCTCGAGGCGCAGCTCGCCAATCTTGCGGACGAGATTGCCTACAACAATCACGACGTGGACGACGGGCTGCGCGCCGGTCTGATCACCCTCGATGACCTGTGCGAAGTGGGGCTTGTGCGCCGCCACACCGAGACGGTGCGTGCCGCGCATCCGCAGCTGCCGGCGCGGCGCGCGGTGCACGAGATCATCCGCCGCATGATCAACGAAGTGGTCGTGGACGTGATTCGCACCAGCGAAGCCCTGTTGCGCACCGCGGCTCCGGCCAGCATCGATGCGGTCCGGAACCATGGCGCGGGGCTGATCGCCATGAGCGAGGACATCAGCGCCCAGCACCTTGAACTGAAACGTTTCCTGCGTGAACGTGTCTACCGCCATCATCGTGTGCTGCGCATGACGAGCAAGGCAAAGCGCGTGCTGGAAAGCCTTTTCGCCGCGTTCATGAGCGACGCGCGGCTGATGCCCGAGGAGTATTGCACGGCCGCGCTGCGTGCCGAAGCCGCCGACGGACCGCGTGGCCGGGCACGCACCGTGGCCGACTACGTGGCCGGCATGACGGACCGCTATGCCATT
>DATFUG010000200.1:0-3140 GCA_035261025.1 Steroidobacteraceae bacterium
GACAGCGAGGAAGCGGTGCTGGTGGCGCGCTTCGACCGCCAGGAAATGCGCCGCCGGCGCGATGGCTGGTTCCTGTTCCGCGACCGCCGGCCGGAGACTTACGGTGCGGTGGGTACCCTGACCGGGGCCGCGCGGGCCAGCATTTGAATGCACTGCAAAAGGTACAACCATTTGCAGGTACAACAATAACGAACCTATACTTTTCGGGCAGCGCGCTCTTACCTGAGCGGCTGAAGGGAGCAGACATGGCAGCAATTGCGACGGGCGAGCGGGTCACTTCCCCCGCGCCACGCCCGCGGCGATTGCCGGCAAACCGATCCGAGCGCGCTGAAGGCGCCCGAGTGGAGCTGGGTTGCCTGCCGCGTCTGCTGGGCTACAACCTGCGGCGCGCGCACCTGTGCACGTGGCGCAAGTACGCCGCGCTGATTGGTGAAAATAACATCCGGCCCGGGCTGTTCAGCCTGCTGGTGCTGGTCGGTTCGAATCCGGGCATCGCGCAGATTGAGCTCGGCAAGCATCTGGGCATCGACAAGGCCAGCATCGTGGCACTGCTGGACCGGCTGGAAAAAGCCGCACTCCTCGACCGGCAGCGCTCGACACGCGACCGGCGCCGACAGGGCATTTTTCTGACCGCCCGGGGTGCGACTGAACTGGCGACCCTGGTCTCGCAGGTGCGCGCGCTGGAACGGCAGATGGCCACCCGCTTCACGCGTCCCGAGTTCGAGCAGTTCCTGGGTTTTCTGCAGCGCCTGTACAGCTGACTATTCCGGCGCGCCCTGATCCCCCAGGAGCCGGGCCAGTTCCGCCGCGAGCGGCTTCATGAACCAGGAGGACTCCGGCATGGCGCTGACCCGCACGCCACGCTGGCGCAGCGCAGCTGCAACCACCGGACCCACGGCCGCCACCTGCGTGGCCGCCAGCGCCGCCAATACCCGCTCTGTGTCAGTCACCGCAAACAAGCGCTCGACCTGCGAGCTGCTGGTGAAGGCAATTGCGGCGACGGCGCCGGCCGACAGCTGCGTGAGCAGCTCCAGTACCGAGGCGTCGGCGCTCTTGTCCGCATAGACGTAAGGCGCCACCGTGCGGACTTCGGCACCCGCGCCGCGCAGGAAATTCTGCAGCGGCAGGTTCGGTTCGGTGGCATAGAGCTGAACGCCCACCACGTGGCCGCGCAGATCGTGGGGCGTGAGCGTGCTGATGATCCCGGCCGTGGTCGGCTCGAGCGCCTCGAGGTCCGGGCTCAATCCCACTTCGCGCAGCGCCCGCGCCGGCTTTGGACCGCGCGTGATCTTGCGGACCTGGGCGAGCGCGGCCAGGAACGGTGCGCGCAGTGCCGCATCGTGTTTGTCGATGCACGAGAGCAGCCGGCGCAGACCTTCACCGGTCAGCAGCACGAGCTCGTGGTATCCACCCGCGGCAAAGTCGCGGAGCCAATGCAGTACCGGCTGCGGATCAGGGGCGTCAAGGATCGCGACCAGCGGGGCCCGCAGCACCCGCGCACCACGGCGTTCGAGGAGCGCGGCGAACAGATCGAGCTCGCGCGTTTCCGGCAGGGCGATGAGCTGGTTGCGCAGGGGGGAGGGGATCATCGTCGTAATTGTCCCGGCGCCGCGCCTAGGCGTCGCCGCTCGCGGTGGGCGGATCACCGGCGTCAGGATTCAATATCCCGAGCTGCGCCGGAATCAGCGCGTAGAACACGCGCACCTTCTCGGCGCGCACCAGATCGAGGAGCCGCTGCGCTTCCTCCTCGGTGACGATGAATTCCACCTCGACCGTGAGGGTTCCGGCGAGCTCGAAAAAATGGTCCTCATGCAGCACGTGGTGACGGCCAAAGCCGGCCATGGCGCGAAACGCCGAGCCGCCCCGGATGCCGAGCTGGTTGGCCTGCTCAAGCAACCACTCCCACAGCAGGCGGCGACGATGGCGGGCGTTCTCGTGCACGTAAAATCGGCAGAATGATCCCTGCATGATCGCTTGCCTCCGCTGCGCGTCAGCCTTTTAACCAGTGGACCGTGCCGATGCCCGCCAACGTCATCACCAGGGAGCCGGCAACATGGGCCGAGGCGGCGGCAATGGCCCAGAGACTCTGCCCCTGCTGCAGCAGCGTGACGACTTCGGCCGAGAAGGTCGAAAATGTCGTGAGACCGCCGCAGAAGCCGGTAATCACGAACAAGCGCCATTCGGGCGCAATGGCACTGTAGGAGGCGAAGAACGCGATGGCCACGCCGACAATGTAGCCGCCAATGAGGTTGGCACTCAGTGTCCCAGGCGGTATGGCCGGGAAGCGGCTGTTCAGGTGGTTGCCGAGCCACCATCGCAGCAACGCACCGAGACCTGAGCCCAGAAAAATGGCGACAACGGCTTTCAGCATGGTCCTGTCCTCTTCGACACTCGGGACAGGCGCGAGGCCGAACCTGCGTCTCCCGACTGGGCAGGTCTAGCGAGTGGCATCGAGCTGCGCATCCAGGGTGATCTCGGCGCGCAACACGCGCGACACCGGACAGTTCACCTTCGCGTCCGCGGCGATCTCGGCGAAGCGTTCGGGGCTGATGTCCGGCACGGCCGCGCGCATCTCGAGGTGGGAATGGGTGATCGTCCAGGCGCCCTCGACCTGCTCGAAGCTGACTTCCGCCTGGCTGGACAGTCGTGTGGGCTTGAAGCCCCCCTTGGTCAACGCCGCGCACACCGCCATTGTGTAGCAACCCGCGTGCGCCGCTGCAATCAGCTCTTCAGGATTGGTGCCCGGAGATTCCTTGTCGAAGCGGTTGGCGTAGGAGTAGGGCGTCTGCTCCAGCGCCCCGCTGTGTGTCGTCAGCGAGCCATCTCCGGTGCGCAGGTCGCCAAACCACAGTGCCGCGGCAGAGCGCTTCATGTTCTTCTCCAGTGGCCGACAATCGCACGCGGGAACGCCCCGCGAGTGGGCGCGAATTTAACCTGATCACGGTGAGGCCGTCGAATTTGAACGACGGTGTCGATACCCGGCTCATCATTGCTCGGGTACCGCCTGGATGGTGGAGGCGGGGGGAATTGAACCCCCGTCCGCAAGCCCTAGACTTCAGGATCTACGCGCGTAGCTGTCTCATTGTTTCTCGTCCGTCGCTACCCGAGCAGCAGGGAAGACGCCAGACCAGCGACGGTAT
>DATFUG010000201.1:0-3872 GCA_035261025.1 Steroidobacteraceae bacterium
CAGCGCCGAGGCGCAGCACGCGCGGCTGGTCGAGGTGCTCTCACGCGATGCCGGTCCGAGCGGGGGATTCGATGCCCTCGGCAAACGCACCCTGGCGGTCTTCGATGCAGTCATGCAGGGACGCCATCGCTACGGACCCGACGCGGTCGGCCTGTATATCGTGAGCGCTGCGGCCACCTCGGCCGACGTGCTGGCGCCGCTGGTGCTGGCGCACTGGGCCGGCGCCCGCGACCGGCACAGCGGCGCTGCGGTTATTGACGTCGCACCGCAGTTCGATTCGGTGGACACGCTCGAGGCCTGCGGCGAGGTCATGCGCTCGCTCCTCGGCGTACCGGCCTACCAGCAGCACCTGGCGGCGCGCATGCGCATGCAGACCGTGCTGATCGGTTATTCGGAGAGCAATCGCGACAGCGGGATCTGCGCTGCGCGCCTGGCGGCATACCGGGCGCAGCACGTGCTGACGGTCGCGCTCAACCAGGCGCGGGAGGGCCACGTGCTGTTCCACAGCCGCGGCGGCAGCATTCCGCGCGGCGGCACCCGGATCGATGAGCTGTTGCGCGCCGCGCCCGCCGGGTCGGTCAGTGGCGTGCTGCGCTTCACCGAGCAGGGCGAGAGCGTCGCGCAGAACTTCGGGCTGCGCGCCAATGCGATGCGCTCGCTTGAGCGCGCCTTCAATACGCTGGCCCTGGCCACGCTGGCGGTGCGCCGCGGCGTGGCCGTGCAGGAAGGCGCCGCGTTCGCCGCGGGCGCCGCGCAGATCGCGGGGCAGAGCCGCATTGCCTGGCGAGCGCTGCTCGAGCGCCCGGGCTTCCATGATTTTTTCCGCGCCGTCACGCCGATCGACGTGATCGAGCGCATGCGCATCGGCGCCCAGCGGCGGCGCGAGGCGCCTGGGGCGAGCGGCGTGGCCGCCGTACCGGCCCCCGCCTGGGTCTACGCCTGGTCGCAGTCCCGCCACATGCTGCCCGGATGGTACGGGGCCGGCTCGGGGCTGGAGGCGGCGCGCTCGCAGCGCGGCCTGGCACTGCTGCGCGGCGCGTATGGCGGGTGGCCTTTCTTCCGCAGCCTGGTCGATGACATCGAGGCGATGCTGGCCCGCGCCGATATGGAAATCGCCGACCGTTATGACCGACTCGCCCCGCCGGGCGGGGCGCTCTTTGCGGCCGACATCCGTGCCGAGTACGCACTGACCTACCGCCTGGTGTGCGAGATTAAGGAAAGTGCCAGGCTGCTGGACGGGGATCGCACGCTCCAGCGCAGCATTGCCTTGCGCAATCCCTACGTCGACCCGATGAACCTGATGCAGATCGACCTGCTGCGGCGCTGGCGGGCCGCCGGGCGGGAGGATGCCGCCCTGTACGAGGCGCTGCTGGCCAGCGTCACGGGCATCGGCGCAGGCCTGCAGACGGGCGGCTGATAACCCGACGGATCATTCTAGATAACCGGCTGTCAGCTGCCGGCGCGCACGGGCCGCCTGTACAGTGGTCCGCGTGTATAGATATGAGCCATTTGACCGCACCTTTGTCAACGAAAGGGTGGCGGAATTTCGCGACCAGACGCGCCGCTTCCTGGCGGGCGAACTGAGCGAGGATGACTTCCGCCCGCTGCGCCTGCGCAACGGGCTGTACATCCAGACGCACGCTCCGATGCTGCGGGTTGCGATTCCCTACGGGATGCTGAGCACCCCGCAGCTGCGCATGCTGGCGCACATTGCGCAGCATTATGACCGCGACTACGGCCATTTCAGCACGCGCCAGAATGTCCAGTTCAACTGGCCGCGGCTGGAGCAGGTGCCCGACATCCTCGCCGAGCTGGCGACCGTCGAGATGCACGCCATCCAGACCAGCGGCAACTGCATCCGCAACGTCACTACCGATCACTTCGCCGGCGTGGCGGCCGACGAAATCGAGGATCCGCGTCCCTGGTGCGAGCTGATCCGCCAGTGGTCGACGCAGCATCCCGAATTCAACTACCTGCCGCGGAAGTTCAAGATCGCGGTCACGGGTGCCGCCGCCGACCGTGCCGTTTCCGCCGTGCACGACATCGGCGTGCACCTGGTGCGTGCCGCTGACGGTGCCGTCGGCTTCGAGATCCTCTGCGGCGGGGGCCTGGGGCGCATGCCCATCATCGGCAAGCGGATCCGCGAGTGGCTGCCACAGGGCGAACTGCTGGCCTACCTCGAAGCGATCCTGCGCGTCTACAACCGCCACGGGCGGCGCGACAACATTCACCGTGCCCGCATCAAGGTGCTGGTCAAGGCGCTCGGCGTCGCCGAGTTCGCACGCCAGGTGGAGCGCGAGTACGCGGCCAATCGCGCCTTCGCGCCGCGGGTCGGCGCCGCACAGATTGCGCACCTGCGCGCCAGTTTCACGCCGCCGCCGTACCTCCAGCTGCGCGACACGGATCCTTCGCTAAGCGCTCCGGCCGCCTTCGTCGCCTGGTATCGGCACAACACCCGCGCCCACAAGGTCAGCGGCTATCGGGCCGTATTCGTCTCGCTGAAGAAGCACGGCGAGGCGCCCGGCGACATGACCAGCAGCCAGATGCGGGGCCTGGCGGACCTGGCCGACCGCCACAGCTTTGGCGAGGTGCGCGTGACGCACGACCAGAATCTGGTGCTGGCCGACGTCCCGCAGCACTCTCTGGCCGCGCTCCACCACGCGCTCGGGGAGCTGGGCCTGGCGACGCCGAATATCGGCACGCTCACCGACATGATCGCCTGCCCGGGGCTCGATTTCTGCAGCCTTGCCAACGCCGGTACCATCGGCGTGGCGAAGCAGATTCACGCGCAGTTCGATGACTTTGACTACCTGTACGACCTGGGTGAAATCCAGGTGAAGATGTCGGGCTGCATGAACGCCTGCGGCCACCATCACGTCGGGCACATCGGCATTCTCGGCGTCGACAAGCATGGTGAGGAGTGGTATCAGATCACGCTCGGCGGATCGGCGAGCGGCGAAGTCAGCCTCGGTGAAGTCATTGGTCCCTCGGTGCCCAAGGCCCAGGTGGCCGCCACGCTGGCGCAGATCGTCGAGGTCTACCTCGAGCGCCGGCACGACGCCGATGAATCCTTCCTCCAGACCGTGCGGCGGCTTGGCCTGGCCCCGTTCAAGGAGCGCATCTATGCGGAAGACGCTGTGGCGGCGTGAGCTGCGCGCGGACGGCTGGCGCTACCCGGGTGAGAGCGGTGACAGCCAGCCGGTACTGACCCTCCCGGAGCTGCTCCAGGCCGCCGCGGAAGGGCGGCTGGCGCCAGCCGGCGTCGGCGTGAGCCTCGGGCCGACCGAAGAGGTGGAACTGCTGGCGCCCCTGATCGGCCGTCTCGCCCTGATCGTCGTTCAGTTCGAAAAGAGCGGCGACGGACGGGGTTTTTCGCAGGCCCAGCTGTTGCGGCAACGACTCGGATACGGCGCTGAGCTGCGCGCCGGCGGCGTGGTCAAGCGCGACCATCTTTTTCTGCTGGCCCGTTGCGGCTTCGATGCCTTCGATCTCGAGCCCGGCGAGGACCTGCACGCGGCCCTGGCCCAGCTCGAGCGCTACAGCGTGGCGTACCAGGGCGCTGCCGATACCCTGGTGCAGCCGCGGCGGCGAGAGGGATTCGCGGCCTGAACGGCCGGCACTAGACCAGGCAGACGATCAGGCGCGCGTGGTAGTTGCGCCAGTCGATCGGTATGACGATCGGCCGCGACGGGTCCGGGTAGGGTACCGGACTGGCGCGGCTGGACAGCACTGCCGGCACGGAAATCTGGAACTGGTGGCCGAAGTCGCGGCGGGCATTGCCGGCCAGCGTATTGGCAATTTCACCGACCAGGTCGCACAGGTTCTCGTGGCTCATGTCGGTTTCCTGCATGCGCATCAGCATCACGCTGAGC
>DATFUG010000202.1:0-6291 GCA_035261025.1 Steroidobacteraceae bacterium
GAAAAAATCCGCCATCGCGGTGGTGCGAAAGCCGGCGCCCGCCAGCAGGCCGATTCCGACGCGGTCCGCCTCGGCTTCCTCATTGCGCGTGAAATTCATCGCCTGCTGGAGCGCGACGCCCTGGCTCATGGCGATGGCGCCTTCCATCGCCTGGCCGTTGGAGCCACTCGCGGCGCCAATCAGGATCGCGGCGAGCAGGGCCGCCGTGCTGCCCAGCGACATGCGGCTTTGCGCGAGTATCGCGCGGGCAATATGGCGCTGGCGTACGTGTGCGGTCTCGTGCGCCAGCACCGCCGCGAGGTCCGATTCCGACTCGGTGAGCAGGATGAGTCCGGAATTGACGCAGATAAAGCCGCCGTAAGTCGCGAAGGCGTTGATGTCCGGGGAGTGGATGACGAAATACTGGAAGTTCTGGTCATCGTCGCGCGCCTGCGCGGCCAGGCGCGAGCCGAGGTGCTGGATGTAGTCGGTCAGTTCGGGATCCTCGAGGATCAGCTCCTGGCCGCGCAGCTGGCGCATCGCCATGAGCCCGATCTGGTACTCATCGGACTTGCTGAGGATCGCGTTCTCCGGCGATCCCATGTCCGGCAGCTGGCTGGATACCGCACTGGTGTCGCTGGCGGCGTGGGCGCCTGCGGCCAGCAGCAATCCGGCCACGATGGCAGCGCCGCGTCGGACTTGCGTGGGGTGTCGGCACTGGCCAGGTGGCATGTGCGCTTCGACACGGCCCGAGGGTGGAGGTTCCTGCACTGCGTTGTCCTAGAGCTGCTCGGAGGCGTAGTCGGCGAGGCGGGAGCGCTCGCCGCGAACCAGGGTGATGTGGCCGGAATGCGCCCAGCCGCGAAACCGGTTGACGACGAATGTCAGGCCGGAGGTGGTCTCGGTGAGATAGGGCGAGTCGATCTGGGCAATGTTGCCCAGCGCCACCAGTTTGCTGCCCGGGCCGACCCGCGTGATCAGGGCCTTCATCTGCTTGGGCGACAGATTCTGCGCCTCGTCGAGAATGACGAACCGGTTGAGAAAAGTGCGGCCGCGCATGTAGTTCATGGAGCGAATCTTGATGCGATTGCGCAGCAGGTCGTTGGTGGCGGCGCGGCCCCAGTTGCCGCCTTCCTCGCTCCGTGTCAGCACTTCGAGGTTGTCCATCAGCGCCCCCATCCACGGCTCCATTTTTTCCTCTTCCGTGCCGGGCAGGAAGCCGATGTCCTCGCCGAGCGGAATGGTGACGCGGGTCATGATGATTTCCGCGAAGCGATTGCGCTCCAGCGTCTGCAACAGGCCAGCGGCGAGCGCCAGCAGGGTCTTGCCGGTGCCGGCCGGTCCCAGGATCGTCACGAAGTCGATCTCCGGATCCGTCAACAGGTTGAGCGCAAAATTCTGTTCGCGGTTGCGCGCCGTCACGCCCCACACGCTGTGGCGGTCACTGCGAAAATCCCGCAGCAGCTCGAGGGTGGCGGTCCCCTGATCGATCCGGCGGACGATCGCCTCGATGCCCGCGGCGCTGTCCTCGTACAGGAACTCGTTGATGTGCCAGGCGGCGACTGCCGGGCCGCTGAGCTGGTACCAGGTGCGATCCGCCTCCTTCCAGGAGCGCATGTCGCGGCCGTGCCGTTCCCAGAAGTCGGCGGGGAGGGCATCCACGCCGGTGTACAGCACGTCGGCGTCCTCGATCGTCTTGTCGCTGTAGTAATCCTCGGCGTGCACGCCGACGACGGCGGCCTTGATGCGCAGGTTGATGTCCTTGGACACCAGCACGACGCGCGTCTGCGGTTGCTGCTTCTGCAGCGCGAGGGTCTGGCCCAGGATCAGATTGTCGGCGCCGTGGCCGGGAAGGTTGTCGGGCAGGCCGCTGCCCAGATCGCGCGTCTGGAAAAACAGGCGCCCTGCCGGCGGTTGCTTGCCGTGGTTGTCGGTGCGGGCCGAGGGAATCGCCAGTCCCGCATCGATCTGCTCCTTGGTGACCCCACGGATCATGTCGTCCAGGAAGCGGCTCGCCTGGCGGGTATTGCGTGCCGCCTCCGACAGGCCCTTCTTATTGGCGTCCAGTTCCTCGAGCACCACCATCGGCAGGAAAACATCGTGCTCGGCGAAACGGAAGATCGCCGTGGGATCGTGCATCAGCACGTTGGTATCGAGCACAAACAGCCGCCGTTGCCTGGCTTTCACAGTGCTTTGGCGGCCTCCAGCACCTGCGCCGCGTGACCGTCGACCTTCAGCTTGCGCCATTCCTGGCGCAGCTTGCCGGCGGCATCGATCAGGAAAGTGCTGCGCTCGATGCCCAGCACCTTGCGGCCGTACATGTTCTTCTCACGAATCACGTCGAACAGCTTGCAGACGCTGCCGTCCGCATCGCTCAGGAGCTCGAAGCCAAAGGCGAATTTCTCGCAGAACTTGTGGTGCGAGGCGAGCGTATCGCGTGAGACACCGCACACGCGCACGCCCGCACGTTTGAAGGAAGCGAGCAGGCGCTGGAAATCCTGTCCCTCCAGCGTGCAGCCCGGCGTGTCATCGCGCGGATAGAAATACAGCACCAGCGGCTTGCCGCGCGCGGCGCGCAGGTGGAATTCTTCGCCCGCCGTGGAGGGGAGGGTGAAGTCGGGCACCACGCGGCCCAGTGCCAACGCACTCAAGACTTCACCGGCTCGAGAATGGCGTCGAGGTTCATGGAGTCGCAGTAATCCATGAACTCCTCGCGCAGCTGCGCCACGTGGAGTCTGGCCGGAACGTTGATGGTCATCTGCACCGCGAACATCGGCGCGCCGGTGTGCGCGGCGGCATAGCTGCGCGTTGCAACCTCGCCGATGTCGATGTTGCGGGTCGCAAAGAAGCCGGACAGGCCGGCAACGATTCCCGTCTGATCAAGGCTCACGATGTCGATCGAGTAGGGGAGCAGGTCCTTGCGGCTGGCACGCGCCTCGGTACGGCGCAGGTGCAGGCTCAGCGCCCCGCCGTCCGCCAGGCGTCCCAGCTCCGATTCGATGCGGGCCAGCGTGTGCCAGTTGCCGGTGACCAGCATCAGCACGGCAAACTCGCTCCCCAGCGCCGCCATGCGGCTCTCGGCGATATTGCCGCCACAGTCGGTGATCACACGCGTGAGCTCGTGCACCATGCCGGTATGGTCGCCGCCGATGGCCGATACCGCCAGATGCTGCTTGCCAGGAGCGTTGGGGTCATTCACGTCGGGGAGTGTACCGGTTTCCTGGGCTTGCTTCAGGCTGCGCTGGCTGCGTAACATCCCGCACCTTCCTCCGGCAATGGCACCGCAGCGCTCGAGAGCGTGGAGCAGCATGTTTTCAGGCAGTCTGGTCGCGATCGTCACACCCATGCTCGGCGATGGCGCCATCGATCACGAGGCCTGGGAGCGGCTGCTGGACTTCCACGCGCGCAGCGGCACGTCCGGCGTTGTCGTCGGCGGCAGCACGGGTGAATCGGTTGCCTTAAGTGATGGCGAGCTGGACGGGCTGCTGGCCCGTGCGCGGCGCCGGCTCGGCGGGCGTATCCCGGTACTGGCCGGCGTAGGCGGCAGCTGCACTGCCAGCGTCGTCGAGCGTGTCCGGCGCCTCGCCGAGGCCCGGCCCGACGGCCTGCTGGTGGTCACGCCGGCCTACAACCGCCCCACCCAGGAAGGCCTGTACCGCCACTTCGCCGCGATTGCCGCCGCGGCTTCAGCGCCGGTGCTCCTGTACAATGTGCCCAGCCGCACCGCCGTCGACCTGCTGCCCGCCACCGTGGCCAGGCTCGCTGAACTCCCGGGCGTCGTCGGCATCAAAGAGGCGGTGGGCGATGTGGCCAGAATTCGTGAATTGCTCGGTGCCGCGGGCTCGGGCTTCGCCGTATTGTCCGGCGATGATGCGAGCGCATGCGAGGCCGTGCTGGCGGGCGCAGCCGGGGTCATTTCGGTGACCGCCAACGTCGTGCCGGCGGCCATGGCCGCCGTCATCGCCGCGGCCCGGCAGGGCGATCGGGCGCAAGCCGAGCAGCTCGATGCCCCGCTGAGCGCCTTGCATCGTGAACTCGCCGCTGAATCTAATCCAATTCCGGTCAAATGGGCGCTCGCTGAAATGAAAATGATCAATGCGGGGATACGACTGCCGCTCACCTGGCTGAGCGATTCTGCGCAACCGCGGGTGCGGGCAGCGCTGCGGGGGGCGAGCGCCGGCGCGGCCGAACTGCAGGCGCGCCGCGCATGAGTCATTCCGGCGCGAGGGTCTACCAGATTACCGTGCTTGGATTGATCCTGGCGGCGAGCAGTGGTTGTTCCTGGCTTCATCACGGCAGCCGGGCCAAGTGCCGTGAGCCCACCATCGGTGCCAACGCGAAGAATCTGCCGCCACTGAAGGTGCCTGCCGGTCTCGATACTCCCGACACCCGCAACGCCGTCAAGATCCCGCCGCTGACCGAGCCGGAGCACCCGCGCGGTCTGAAGGATCCCTGCCTGTCCCGTCCTCCCAGCTACAAGAGCTGAGTGCCTTGCTACAATGGCGATGAGGCGCAGACGGCTCTGCGCCGGCTCCAATGGCACGCTGAAATCACATTAAGATTATCTTGTAACATGTTGAATGGAGAGGTGGCCGAGCGGTCGAAGGCGCTGGACTGGAATTCCAGTAACATCTTCACGGGTGTTCGTGGGTTCGAATCCCACCCTCTCCGCCACTGTGCCGTGGTGGTCCGCGCCGGTTCCTTCGCGACGACGAGCCGCCAACCCCGTCAGGCCCGGAAGGGAGCAGCGGTAACGGTCACGTCGGGCGCCGAGGGGCGACCGGCGCGGGCTGCCTCCATGAACTCACCGGGACAGCGGTAGTCCGTCCATGGCCTATACCGCGCTCGCGCGCAAATGGCGTCCGCGCCGCTTCTCCGAGATGATCGGGCAGGAGCACGTGCTGCAATCGCTGAGCAACGCGCTCGCCAGCGGCCGCGTGCACCATGCCTTCCTGTTCGCCGGCACGCGCGGCGTGGGCAAGACCACGGTGGCGCGGATTCTCGCCAAGTGTCTGAACTGCGAGCGCGGCGTGAGCGCCGAGCCCTGTCTGGAGTGTGCGAGCTGCCGTGAGATCGAGGCCGGGCGCAGCATCGACCTGATCGAAGTCGACGCGGCATCGCGCACCAAGGTCGATGATACGCGCGAGCTGCTCGACAACGTGCAGTACGCGCCGAGCCGCAGCCGCTTCAAGATCTACCTGATCGACGAAGTGCACATGCTGTCGGCCAGTTCCTTCAACGCGCTGCTCAAGACGCTCGAGGAACCGCCGCCGCACGTGAAGTTCCTACTCGCCACGACCGATCCGCAGAAGCTCCCGCTCACCGTGCTCTCGCGCTGCCTGCAGTTCAATCTCAAGCGCCTGTCGGTGGCGCTGATCAACGCCCGCCTGGCGCACATCTTGGCCGCGGAGCAGCTGGTTTATGAGCCCGCTGCCCTGCAGCTGCTGGCGCAGGCAGCCGATGGCAGCATGCGCGACGCCCTCTCGCTGCTCGACCAGCTGCTGGCCTTCGGTGATGGAGTCGCCCGCGAGGCCGACGCGCGCACCATGCTGGGTGCCGTCACGCGCGATCACGTGGAACGGATCGCTGCGTTATTGGCGAGCGGCGATGCACCGGCCCTGCTGGACGCCGCCGAGGCGCTCGCTGAATTTGCGCCGGATTACGGCCAGATTCTCGATCAGCTCGCGGCCCTGCTCGAGCGCATCGCCTTGCAGCAGCTGCTGCCGGAGTACGCCGGCGATGAGCTGTTTCCGCTCGCCGTGGTGCGCGACCTCGCCGCGCGCATCTCAAGGGAAGACGTGCAGCTCTACTATCAGACGGCCATCCTCGGCCGGCGCGATCTGGCTCTGGCTCCCGAGCCACGCACCGGCTTTCGCATGACACTGATCCGGATGCTCGCCTTCAGGCCCGAGTCCCCCGGGCAGGGCCTGGCTGCCGTGGCGCCGCCCACCTCGAAGTCAGCGCCGGTGCCGGCCACGGCAGCGGCGCCCGTCGCACTGCCGCCGCCGGTCGAAGTTTCGCCCGCTGCGCCCGTCGCTGCGGCGGATGCGCCGCCGCCCTCGGAATGGAGCGCGCTGGTCGCGGCGCTGGAACTCGACGGTCCCACCCGCATGCTGGCCCTCAACTGTGCGCTGCTCGCGCGCGGCGCGGGGCTCGTCAGGCTGACGCTCGATCCCCGCAATGCCGCCGCGCACACGCGCGCGCGTGAACAGCGCCTCGCGCAAGCGCTCAGCCAGCATCTGGGTGAGGCCGTGCGAGTCGAGATCGTGACCGGCGGGGCCGTCGTCCAGACGCCGGCCCAGGCCGAGGACC
>DATFUG010000203.1:0-2212 GCA_035261025.1 Steroidobacteraceae bacterium
CGTGCCCAGATGATCGTTGTCGATGTTGGTGACGATCGCGATCATGGGCTGCAGGTGCAGGAACGAGGCATCGCTCTCGTCCGCTTCGGCCACCAGATACCTTCCGGCCCCGAGCCGGGCATTGCTGCCCGCGCTCTTGAGGCGCCCGCCGATCACGAAGGTCGGATCCTCGCCCCCTTCGGCCAGGATGCTGGCGACCAGGCTGGTCGTAGTCGTCTTGCCGTGCGTGCCGGCCACCGCGATCGACTGGCGGAAGCGCATCAGCTCGCCCAGCATTTCAGCGCGCGGCACGACCGGCACGCGCCGCGCGAGCGCGGCCTGTACTTCCGGATTGTCGCGGGCGACGGCGGTGGAAGTCACGACCACGTCGGCACCGTCCGCGTTGGCGGCGCGATGGCCGAGCGTGATACGCGCGCCGAGCTGCGCGAGGCGCTCGGTCACCGCGTTGCCCTTGAGGTCCGAGCCCTGCACCTTGTAGCCCAGGTTCAGCAGCACTTCGGCGATGCCGCCCATGCCGCTGCCGCCGATGCCGACGAAATGAATCGTGTTGATGCGGCGCATGCGCTGGTTCATGCCGCCGCTCCCGCGATCTGCGCGCAGGCGTTGGCCAGCTCGGTGGTGGCGCTGGTGCGCGCCAGGAGCCGCGCGCGCTCGGCCATGGCGATGAGCCGGCCGCGGCCCGCGCACAGGGTCAGCAATTCGGCGGCCAGGCGCTCGGCCGTCAGGTCGCGATCGCGGATCAGGAGCGCCGCGCCTTCACTGACCAGGAAGCGCGCGTTGTGCGTCTGGTGATCATCGACCGCGATCGGCAGGGGCACCAGGATCGCGCCGACCCCCGCGGCGGCCAGCTCGGATACGGTGAGCGCGCCGGCGCGGCAGATCACGAGGTCGGCCCAGCCGTAGCCTTCCGCCATGTCCTCGATGTAGGGCGTGACGCGCGCGGCCACCCCGGCCTCGCGATAGGCGCGGCGGGCACTGTCGATCCAGCGATTGCCGGATTGATGGCGCACGTCGATGTCGATGCGGCCGGCGAGCCGCGCCAGCGCGTGCGGCAGGACGGCATTGAGACGCGCCGCGCCGAGGCTCCCGCCAAACACCAGGATGCGTATCGGGCCGCCGCGCTGCGCGAAGCGCTGCGAGGGCGGCGGGAGGGCAGCGATTTCGCGGCGCACCGGATTGCCGATCACCTGCGTGACCACCCCGTTCCCGAAGGCGTCCGGAAAGGCGGCGAACACCTCGACCGCGAGCCTCGCCAGGCAGCGGTTGGTGTAGCCGGCGATCGCGTTCTGTTCGTGGATCACGAGCGGGCGGCGCGTCAGCCAGGCGGCGAGGCCCCCCGGCCCGGACACAAAGCCGCCCATGCCGACCACGACCGTGGGCCGATGGCGGAGCATGACGCTTAAGGCCGCGATGAGCGCACGGGCCAGTTTCAGCGGCGCGGCGAGCCAGGTCAGCCACCCCTTGCCGCGCAGGCCGCCGATGCTAAGCCACTCGATGGGGAAATTTTCCGCCGGCACCACACGCGCCTCCAGACCGCGCTGCGTGCCCAGCCAGATCACCTGCCACGATCGCGTGCGCAGCTCGCGCGCCAGGGCGAGGGCCGGATAAACGTGCCCGCCCGTGCCGCCCGCCATGATCAGCGCGACTGGCGCGATCATGACAACCGCCCGCGCGCCGTGGCGCGTGCGCCGCCAGCGACTTCGTGATGCACGCGCAGCACCAGGCCGAGCCAGGCCAGCGCGACGATCATGCTGCTGCGCCCGTAGCTCATGAACGGAAGGGTCAGGCCCTTGGTCGGCAGCACGCCCATGTTGACGCCGATGTTGACGAAGGCCTGCACCAGGAGCCATAACCCGAAGCCGGAGGCCAGATAGGCGTGGAATTTCATGCCGGCGTCATTGGCGCGGCGTGCCAGCGCGAACACCCGCCACGCCAGCGCCAGGAACAGTCCGATGGTCAGGACCACGCCCACCAGCCCCAGCTCCTCGGCCAGCACCGCGAACAGGAAATCGTTGTGGGCCTCGGGCAAGTAGAAGAGCTTTTGCACACTGGCGCCCAGGCCCACGCCGAACCACTCGCCGCGCCCGATCGCGATCAGGGACTGCGTGAGCTGGAAGCCGGTGTTGTAGGGATCGGCCCAGGGATCGAGAAAGCCGGTGACGCGCCGCATCCGGTAGTCCGAAAACATCACCAGCAGTGAGAGCAAGGCAGT
>DATFUG010000204.1:0-15076 GCA_035261025.1 Steroidobacteraceae bacterium
CACGGAGGGTGGCACGCCGGTGACAATCGAGATGTTGTTGGGGTTGGTGAAGCTCGGCATGGCGCAATCGGCGATCACGGCGGCACCCCGGGCCAGGACCGATTTCATCCACGGCATGTGTCCGTCCGCCACCGCCTGGGCGATGTAGTCTGGCTCGCAGCCGTCTACGCAGACCACCACCGACGGCTGCGTGGGCAGCCGGTAGCTGCGCCCGTTCACTTCGATCCGCACGGTGGTGGCATCCATCGCGGTAGTTTACAGTATGCCCACCCGCGAGCACCCCGTGACCCACGCACCTTATCTACTGACCCCCGGCCCGCTGACGACCTCGACGGCGACGAAGCAGAGCATGCTGCGCGACTGGGGTTCCTGGGACGCGGACTTCAACCGGATCACCGGCCGGGTGCGCCAGCGCCTGCTGGAGATCGTGGAGGCGTCCGGAACCCACGAGTGCGTGCCGCTGCAGGGCAGTGGCACCTTCTCCGTCGAGGCGGCGATTGGCACGCTCGTGCCGCGCTTGGGGCATGTGCTCGTCCCGCAGAATGGCGCCTATTGCCAGCGCATCGCGCGCATCTGCCGCGTGCTCGGCCGCGCCCTGACGACGATCGACTATGCCGAGGACGCCGCGGTCCGCCCTGAAGATATAGACCGGACGCTGGCCGCGAATCCGGAAATCACGCATGTCGCGCTCGTGCATTGCGAGACCAGCACGGGCATCCTCAATCCGCTGCCGGCGATCGCGGATGTTGTCGCGCGGCACGGCCGGAGTCTCATCGTCGATGCGATGAGTTCGTTTGGAGCCCTCGAGATCGACGCGCGCCAGACGCCCTTCGACGCCCTTATTGCCGCCTCAGGCAAATGCCTGGAAGGTCCTCCGGGCATGGCGTTCGTGATCGCCCGGCGCTCCGTACTGGAGCGCTCCGAGGGCAACTCCCCTTCCCTCGCGATGGATCTGTACGATCAGTGGGTCTACATGCAGAAGACGACGCAGTGGCGCTTCACTCCGCCCACGCATGTCGTCGCGGCCTTCGACGCCGCGATCGAGCAGTACCTCGCTGAAGGCGGGTGCAAGGCCCGCGGCGAACGCTACGCCGAGAACTGCCGCACCCTGATCGAGGGCATGGCCCGGCTGGGACTTAAGAGCTTCCTGCCGGCCGCGATCCAGGCGCCGATTATCGTGACCTTCCACGCTCCGCGCTCGTCGCGCTACGCATTCAAGAGTTTCTACGACGCCGTCAAGTCACGCGGCTACATTCTCTATCCCGGCAAGCTCACGACGGTAGAGACCTTTCGCGTCGGCTGCATGGGCCAACTTGGCGAGCGGGGCATGGCGGGCGCCGTGACGGCAATCGGAGCGGTACTCGCCGATCTGGAGCTGGCGGCCTGAGGCTCGCGGGGACTCAAGCGCGGCGGCGCTCGACGGCGTCGCTGAGCGCGTCCCGGAGCGGCGCCACGAATTTCTCGTAGTTCTTCCAGCGTCCGGCCGATGAGGAATGCATCTTCTGGCGCACCTGCCATTTGCTGGCCGTGATCACCACGCGATCGGTCTGATGAAACTCCAGGCACTTCGCGTCCCAGGGCAGGCCGATGAAGTCCACCATCCGCCGAGACCACCCCTCCTGGTCCTCGATGAGCGCCTCGTAGGGAACCTCCAGCAGCGCCGTGGCCGGAAGTAGCGCACGCCAGTGATTCATGATGCGCACATACTCGCCGTAGTAATGCGCCAGATCGCCCAGATCGTTGGCATAGGGCCCCATCCCGAAGAAATTCTGGAAGTAAATCGACAGGCAGGTATCGATGGGGTGGCGCTGCATGTGCAGGATGCGGGCCTTGGGGAAGGCCGCGTGTATCAGCCCGGCATAAAAGAAATTGGCCGGCATCTTATCCACGGCCCGGAACCCACCGCTCCCTGCCGTCGAAAGTCGCTCAAGGTAGTCACTGGCCATCCCGGCAAGGACAGCGGCCTGGACCGGGCCCTTGAGTTCCTCCTTGCGGTAAGCGGCAAAGGCCATGTTCCAGAAGGGCACCTCGCCCGCGCCCACAACGGCCGGGTGTGAGGCCAGGATCTGCTCGGCCAGCGAGGTGCCGGAGCGCGGCATACCGACGATGAACACGGGCCGCTCCGACGTCGATCCCTGGCTCGCGTAGCGCTGCAGAAACGCTGGATCGCAGCTGCGCATGATCTGATCGACGGTCCGCGTCAGCTGCTCCCGGTCGGCGGGGGATCGATGGCGTTTGGTGAGCTCGTTGGCCTGCCGATAGTTCTCGAACGCACGATCGTATTGCCCCGTATCGTCGAGGTACTTGCCCAACGCGTAGCGCATACTGATTTCGTGTGCCAGCGGCAGCGGTTTGGCCAGCAGGGCCTGCGCGCCCTTAAGCCAGGCCTCGTCATCCGCGCTCATCCTGCGATGTGTCGCAATGCTGAAAAATGCGGTGGCGCAATTCGGATTGAGGGCGATGGCGCGCTGGAACAATTCCTCCGCTTCGGCAAAGCGGCCGCGGTCGGCGCGCAATTCGCCGAGGAATGCCAGCGCATCGACGTAGCCTGGGTCGATGGCGAGCGCGGCCTGGCAGCTCTGCTCGGCCTCGGCGGGGCGGCGCTGTTGGCGCATCGTCATCGCCATGCTCAGGTGGGCCGGAGCGTAGTCAGGCTTGAGTGCCAGTGCCCGGCCGTAGCTCTCCAGCGCTTCGTGGACCCGGCGGAGTTCAAACAGCACCGAGCCGAGATTCCAGTGAGTTTCCACGCGCCGGGGATCCAGCTTGATCGCCTGTTCGTACAGGGGCACGGCCTCGCGGCGCTGGCCCATCTCACGCAGCACGTTCCCGAGATTATTCAGCGCTTCGACGTAGCCTGGATCCAGTGCCAGCGCCTGCCGATAGCTCAGCACCCCCTCCTCTCGCTGGCCCAGGTTTGAGAGCACCAGCCCCAGCTGGTTGTGTGCGAAGCTCAATCGGGGGTCGCGCGCCACGGCGCGCTGCGTGACGGCGAGGGCCTCGTCCAGATGGCCGAGGCGCTGCTCGGCGTTGCCCAGGTTGCACAGGATCTGCGCCTCATCGGGCCTCAGGCGCAGCGCGAGCTGGAAACAGGCGGCCGCCTCCGCTGGCTGTCCGAGTTCCAGGAAGGCGTTGCCCAGATTATTCTGGGCCTCGGCGTGCTGCGGATTGATCTGCAGGGCCCGCTGGTACAGTGGCACGGCCTCGTGTGCACGGCCCAGCGCTCGCAGTGCATCAGCCGCCTCGACCTGGCAGTCCGCATCGAGGGGCGCCAGCGCCAGCGCGCGGCGAAAACTCTCCAGTCCCGGCGCCCATTGCCCCTGATCGCATAGGCACGCGCCCAGGTTGCGGTGCGCCTCCGCGTCATCCGCCATCAGCTCGGCGGTCTTGCGCAGCGCCGGCAAGGCGTCCTTGCCCTGCCGGAGTAGCGCCACGCCGAGGATTTTCCAGAGCATCCCCACATTGGGATGCGCCGCCAACAATCTGCGGGCAGTGCTTTCCGCTTCGCTCAGCCGCTCCTCATTGATGAGCGCGACCAGCTCACCAATCGCCTCCGCATTCAGCAGGTTGACCTTACTCATCACGGTAGCGGGTCAGCGCATCGCCGAGGGCAAGCTTGAGCGGCTCGAGCCAGGGCTCAAAATTTTTCCACTGATCGAGCCCCTCGCGGTAGATGGGCTGGCGGACCTGCTCGGAGCTGGCGGTGCGCACGCTCCGGGCCGTCTTGTGAAACTCAATGCATTGCGGCTCGAATTCAAGGCCGCAGAAATCCAGCAGGCGCCGCACGTTGCTCTCGAGATCATCAACGACGTCTTCATGGTGCACCCGCAGTATCCAGCCGGGCAGCACCTCGTCCCAGTGCTTCATCAGTTCCAGGTAGGTGCGGTAGTAGCGGGCGATATCATCGACGCTGTAGGTAAACTCCTGGCCCCTGGCGTAGAGCTGCTTGAGGTTGCTAAAGCAGCAGGCGACCGGTTCGCGTCGCGCGTCGATGACCTTCGCTCGCGGCAGCATCAGGCGAATGAGTCCCAGGTGCCGGAAGTTGTTGGGCATCTTGTCAATGAAGAAGGGCACTGGATTGGGCTTGCCAAGGCGGTAGACCCGGGTGTCGGTGAGATACTGCTCGCCGAGATGCCGAACCTCCTTGGCCTCGAGTTCCGGAAGGATCCGCGGGTAGCGGGGGTTGCTCAGGTCCGGGTCGCGGCCCCGCAACGTGGCGACGATCTGCTGGACGTTGGACAGCTCCTGCGTACCTTCGACCCTGGAGTGCGATGCCAGGATCTGCTCGAGCAGCGTCGAGCCCGAGCGCGGCAGGCCGACGATAAAAATCGGGTCGGGATCGGGCGCGCCCCAGCCTTCGCGACGGGTGAAGAACTCGCGGGTGCAGACTTCGATCTGCTGACGCGTATTTTTCTCAATGATCTCGGGCCGGTAGTTGCTCTTGGAGCGCCGCAGGGCATTGCCCAGCTCGTAGCAATGGAAGGAGCCCGGGAAGTCGCCTCGATCCTCCAGTGCCTTGCCGAGTGCAAAATGCAGGTGGTAGCGGTCGATCACCGCGACTTCCGGCGCGGACTGCAGTTCCTTCAGCCGTGTGAACTCCTCATCCGTGAACCGATAGGTCTTCAGGTTGGCGAGACTCCAGTACGCATCACCGAATCCGGGCCGGCACGCTTCGGCCGTGCGGTAGGACTGGATCGCCTCATCACGCTTGCCCATCGTCTTCAGTGCATGCGCCATCGAGAGGTGCAGGTCGGGGTCCTGGGGCGTGAGCGCGATGAGTTCCCGGTACAGCTCTACCGCCCGCTCGTGTTCGCCCAGGCCGACTGATGTCACAGCATACAGGCCCCGATAGTGGCGCTGGTTGGCCGGATCCTCCCGCAGCAGCTGATCGAGTTCGCGACGCGCCTGGCTGTACTTGTGCATTTCAATGAGCACCTCGGCGTAGTCCGAGCGCGCCGCACGATAGTCGGGTGCCAGTTCCATGATTGCCGCCAGCAACAGTTCTGCGTCCTCATACACCTTGCGCGCCATGCCAATGCGCGCCAGCAGGCGCATGGCCTCCACTTCATTGCCGTGCTCCAGCAGGTAGCTGCGGATCATCGGTTCAGCGGCGTCCAGATCGCCATCCATGAACAACCCGGTCGCGGTCACCACCTCGCGCGGGAGCTTGCGCAGGGTCGCCACGTGGCTCGCCGCCATGGCGCAATTGTCAGCCTGCCCGGACATGCGGTAGAGGCCCTCGAGCATGGACCAGCTCGCCGGCAGCGCGTGATTAAGGTTGACCGCGAACAGAAACGCCTCGATCGCCTGTGGGGCCTGCTTGAGGGCAATGAAGCAGTGACCGCGCTCCTCGTGCAGCCGGCTGAAGCGCGGATGGTGCCGCTCGAGCCTCGCCAGCGTGGCGAGCGCCTCGGAAGTGCGTCCGAGATAGCGCTGGGCGATGGCGACGAACAATAGCGCATCCCGCTCGTCCGGCGCATCGGCGAGCAGGGCCTCGCCTGCCGACAGTGCCTCGGTAAATTCGCGCCGCCTGATCAGGCCCCGTATGCGGGGCACTTCGGAGGCGTTCGGCGCGGCAACCGTCTGGCTGGTGTCCATAGGCATCCAAAAAAAAAGGGCGGACTCGAAGAGTCCGCCCCTGATTCTACTGCAACCGACCGCAGGCGGCTGGCTGCAGCTCAACGCCTGCAGGTCAGAACTTGAATCCGAAATTCAACGTCAGCACCCGCGGCCGCAGCAGGATCTCGCTCTTGATGAATTGACCCGACGTGATGTTGGTGGCGGCGTCATTGTTCGTCAGGTTGGTGGCCGCCAGCTCCACGTTCCAATTGTCCTTGGCCACGCCGATCGCAGCATCTACCGTCGTGTACGACGGAATCGTGTACTTCAGCAGCGTGGTGGTCGGGACAACTTGCGCCGGGTCGTTACCGTCCGGGAAGCTTGCCGGTTCATTGAGCATCGAGTCGGTGTAGTTGGCCCCTACCATGAAGAACGGCTTGTAGTCGCCGCTCGCCCAGTCGTAACGCGCCCGCACGTTGTACTGCCATTCCGGCGAGAACGCGGGGGCGGTGCCGAGCACACCGTACGGGTTGGTGTAGGGCACACCATTCACCTGCGTAATACACTGACCGAACTGCGGGGTCCCTGGAACGTTGTCCGTCAGGCACGGTGCATTAGTCTGTTTTGTCTTGTTATGGGATAGCGAACCCTGCACCGTGAGCCCATCGCTTACGCGCCAGACGACCTGCGCTTCCTGACCCGTGACCTGATACGTCGGACCATTGATAACGAAGGTCGTGTTACCCAAGTGCGTGGGATCGAACAAGGGCAGCTGCACGTTTTTCCAGTCCATCCGGTAGGCGGACAGGTTGATCTGCAAGCGATGGTCAAGCCATTGGCTCTTCAATCCAACTTCGAAGTTGGTCAGGTTGTCGGAATCATACCCGGCTGGTTTGTAGAACTGCTTGGGTCCCCCCGGAGTATAAGGAGCCACCTTTTTCAGGGTGATCACACTGCCGTCAGCATTGGTCTTGGTGCGGTTGAAACCGCCCGGGCGGAACCCTTCCGAGTAGGTGAAATAGGCCATGGCGTCCGGCGTGATGTGCCAGGTCAAATTGCCGCGGTACTTGTTGCCGCTTTCGCTCTTGTGCAGGTTGATGCCGAAACCGTAAGCCGCACCACCGCACGGACTTCCCGGAACGTAGGTTGGCACCGTGTGGCCGGGACACGTGGTCGCGGCCGGGCCACCCGGGTTCGGAAACGTACCGCCAAACGGCGTTCCGTTCGGGACGTTGAGGATCGACGAGGTGGCACTGTAGTACTCAGAACCCTCTTCAAACTCGTCGTACTTGTAATGGCGGATTCCCGCCGTCGCCGTCAGAACCTTCGGGATGATGTCCAGGTCAAAGGAAGCAAAGAAGGCGGTCTGCTTGTAACCGCGGTACACGTCTTCGCCGAACGCCGTGTTGGAGTCCAGCCGCAGGCCCGGATCCATCGCGTAGAATCCTGGGACCGGGCCGACCGCTTCAACGCAGTCCACGCCACCCGCGAGTGCGATCGCATAATTTTGGGGACTGCACTGCGGCATCCCCAAATAATTGAAGTTCATGTTGTCCTTGATCACGAACCGCTCATAAAACGCGCCAGCGGTGGCGCGAAGGCGATCCTCTGCCGGCGTCGACACACGCAGTTCGTGGCTCAGGTGGGTATTGACGACCACGTCCCGCCAGCTGCCCACGGGCGCGTAGCAGGTCGTCGGCGAGGGAGTTCTGGCCCCATTGGCGCTCTTCGAAAAATAATAATACCCGGCACCGGCGCCCGAGCAGGCGTAGTAGGAGCCGTGGTGCGAAGTCATGTAGTTGGAATAGTCCTGCTGGCCATCGATGTTGCGGCTCATGTAGCTGCCGGTATAGACGGCTTTCAGGAAATCAGCGAAGGTGCCATTCAACGTCCAGGACGTCGCCGAGTATTTGTCCTTGCTGTAGGCCGGCTGGAACGCCATGATCTGGTAAGGCTCGAGCGCCCGTCCGGTCGGGTAGGCCGGACTCACCGGGCTGACCGGCTCGCTGTAGAAATAGCCGTCCGCTTCGAAATTCTGGTAATTCTGCTGGACCAGCAGGCTCCAGTCGTCATTGAACTGGTACAGCGCCGACAGGCGGCCACCCGTGTACTGCACGGTGTTGAGGTTGGTGCCGGCCAATTTCCCGTTGCTGGCCTCGACACTGCCGGGACGGGCCGGGGGCGATTGCGCGGGGTCGGGGGTATTAGGCGGTGCAGGCGGGGAAGGAAGGAACTGCACGGGGATCGGCGGAAGTGCAATATTACCGCGCACGTTGTCGATATAGCCGCCGCGGTGATCGCTGTAGATGGTCCCGCGCAGGGCCAACTTGCCTTCGACCAGGGGTATGTTGAAGGTCGCATTGAGAGTGTTGTTCGGATCGCCGCCGGCCGTAACGCCGTACCCGGCGCTGACGTTGCCCTCGACGACGTTCAGCTTCGGCTTGTTCGTGATGTAGCGGATTGCGCCAGCCTGGGAGCCGCCGCCGAACAGCGTGCCCTGTGGGCCCTCCAGCACTTCTACGCGTTCCATGTCGACCAGATAGACGTCGGCGTTGCGGGCCGGGAACTGCATTCCTTCATCGTCCAGATAGAGGGACACGTTCGGGAACGGCGCAGTCGTCGACTGCGACTGGTTGCCCGAGCCGCCAGAGCTCAGGCCGCGCAGGAAAATATTGCCGGTGCCCGGGCCATTGCCGCTGAAGGTGACGTTCGGGGTGTACTTCATCAGGTCGTTGAAGCTGGTCACGTTCAGCTGCTTCAACTGATCGCCCGTGATCGCCTGGATGGTGATGGGCACGCTCTGGACGTTTTCCGTGCGTCGCTGTGCCGTCACCACGATTTCTTCGAGGCCACCTGCGCTCGCCGAAGAGGTCGCATCCGCGGCCCTCGCTTGCGGTCCAAAAGCGGTCGCGGCGCCAGCGGTACCCAGCACCGCCAGAACGGCGCGTCGAATGGTGTCGTTAGAGTTCAAGTGGATCTCCCCGATACTTGTTGAATTCAGTTTTGGCGGGATGGCATCAAGGCAGCCGCAAAGCCCCGGCGTGCTCCCCCTCCGCCCTACTTTACGTGACCTGTGGCGTGGTATCAACGCTGTGCTCAGGCAGTACCGGAAGCGCAGGCGCCGCGCACGGCCGCGCGATCAGAGTAAGGCGTGCTCGTTAAGGAATTATTGCGCGGGGACGCGCGGTGCCGGATGGCCCCCTTTGTGCGCCCGAACCTGTCTCGCCAGGGCAACATTGGTGCCGGAATGGCATGGGCGCATCTGAAAAAGACATTTGCCACGCCCTGCCGATTGCCTCAACCTGCGACCCATCTCGGGATGGGTCTGGAATCGATGAACCGGGTCATGATCGACCGAAGGTGGTTGCCACTCAATGCCTTGCGAGCCTTCGAAGCCGTCGCCCGGCACGGCAGTTTCACCGCCGCCGCCACGGCCCTGCAGATTTCCCAGAGCGCCCTGTCGCGGCACGTCATCGCGCTCGAGTCCATGCTCAACACCCAGCTCTTCGAGCGCCGGCCCCACGCCCTGACGCTCACGGGAGCGGGCCAGCATCTCCTGCCCACCGTCACCAAGGCTTTCGATCGCATCGAGTACGCGCTCGAAGAGATTCGCCAGGGGCCGGCACCGACGGTGCGCACGCTGCGGGTGCAATTCCCGGCCAGTTTTGCCGTGCAACTCGCTGCCCCGCTGCTGCGCGACTTCCGGCGCTTGAGTCCGGAAGTCGAGATCAACCTCGTCAGTCCCTATGCGGTGGGCCCGCCGTCCAGTGACGTCGACATCGCCGTGGTCTACTCCCGGCCGACGATCACGGAACGCGTCAGCGACCTGCTGTGGCCGGTCCGCATGGGCCTCGTGTGCCATCCTGACGTTGCGGCGCGGCATGCGGGCCAGGACCTGGGCGCGTTCATTGGTGCGAATGAGCTGATCCACATGCGCATCGACAACATGCCGCGGCACCATTTCTGGATTCAGTTCAAGCGCCAGGCCAACCTCGGTGCGGTGAATGTGGAGCGAGGTCTGGTATTTGACACCGAACTTCTCGCCGTCCAGTACGCCCTGAGCGGTGAGGGTCTGGCGCTCGTGGACCTGAATTTGTTCCGCGCTCACCTGGAGCAGGGACGGCTCGTGGCGCCATTCGATACCACACTTGACGATGGCTTCGGCTATTACCTGGTCACGGATTCCGAGGCGTTGGGCGATCCGGCCATCGCCCTGTTCCGCTCCTGGCTCATCGAGCGCTTCGCGCCCGCCCACCACCCCACCTCTGGAGCAGTTCTGGCATGACCGACCTTGAAACGCGCGCCGCCCGACGCACCGGCCGCCGCCGCGGTCCCACCGCCGAGAGTACGGCGCCTGCTCCCGCGCGCTCCACCGTTTACCGTCAGCTCGAGAATCCCTTCGAGCCGCTGCGGGTGTTTTCCGACGATGAGGTTGGCGCGCTGCACGATGCTGCGCTCCTTATCCTGGAGACCCACGGCATGAAGGTACTCTCAGCCGACGCACGGCGCCGCTATCGCGACGGTGGCGCCGAGGTCGACGAGGCTACGCAGCTGGTGCGGATTGAGCGGGCGCTGGTCGCGAAAGCGCTGGCCACCGCGCCACGCCATTTTCTCATGCATGCGGCGGACGCGGCGCGCAGCGTGCCCATGGGCGGCCGGCACGTCGCCTTCGCGCCGACTTCCGGGCCGCCCAACATTATGGACACCGCGGGCGGCCGTCGCGCGGGCACGCTGGAGGATTTCAGTAATCTTATGAAGCTGTGCCAGCACTTCGAGGTCATCCAGGTCCTGGGCGGGGCGGTCGAACCGCAGGACGTGCCCGTGCACCTGCGCCATCTGGAGGTGATGCGTGCGCAGCTGCTGCTGACGGACAAGATACCGTTCATGTTTTCCCGCGGTCACGGCCAGATTGCCGACAACTTCGAGCTGATCCGCATTGCCCACGGACTCACCGCCGAGCAGTTCCGGGACCGTCCCAGCTGCTACACCGTCATCAATACCAATTCTCCGCTCCAGCTCGACATCCCGATGGCCGATGGCATCGTGGACACGGCCGCCGCCGGCCAGGTGCTGATCATCACGCCCTTCACCCTGGCGGGCGCGATGGCTCCGGTCACGATCGCCGGCGCGCTGACACTGGCGCACGCCGAAGCTCTCGCGGGCCTGACGCTCGCGCAGATGACGCGGCCGGGCGCGCCGGTCATCTACGGCAGTTTCACTTCAAATGTGGACATGAAATCCGGCTCCCCGGCCTTTGGTACGCCCGAATACGTCAAGGCCTCCTTCGGCGCCGGCCAGCTCGCGCGCCACCTGGGGCTGCCGTGGCGTTCCTCGAATGCGACGGCGTCCAATACGCCGGATGCGCAATCGGCCTACGAAGCGCAGATGAGCCTGTGGGGCGCACTCATGGGCGGCTGCAATTTCATGCTGCACGCCGCCGGCTGGCTGGAGAGCGGGTTGTCGACTTCGTACGAGAAGTTCATCCTCGACATCGAGATGCTGCAGATGTTCGCGGAGGTCTTTCAGCCCGTGGGCGCCGCCGCAACCGATATCGCACTCGAGGCCGTGGCCGAAGTGGGCCATGGCGGTCACTTCTTCGGCTGCGCCCACACCATGGAGCGCTACCGCACTGCCTTCTACGCCCCGCTGGTCTCCGACTGGCGCAACTTTGGCACCTGGTTCAACGACGGCGCCCGCACCGCCACGGAGCGTGCGCACCTGCTCTGGAAGGACACGCTGGCGCGCTACGAGGCGCCGGCGCGCGATCCTGGCATTGTCGAGGCGCTGAACGCCTACATCGAGCGGCGTACGGCCGAGGGCGGCGCGCCGCCCGTGAGCTAGGCCGTGCGCACGCACGCCAGAGTGGTCGTGATCGGGGGCGGCGTGGTGGGCGCGAGCGTGCTGTACCACCTGACCAAGGCGGGCTGGAAGGACGTGCTGCTGATCGAGCGGGCGGAACTCACCTCCGGGTCGACCTGGCATGCCGCCGGTGGAATGCACACGGTCAATGGCGATCCCAATGTGGCGAAGCTCCAGCAATACACCATCGAGCTGTACCAGGAACTCGAGCGGATTTCCGGGCAGTCCTGCGGGATGCACATCACGGGCGGATTGATGCTCGCCGGCACGGCCGATCGCGTCGACTGGCTCAAGATGGCGCAGGCTCGCGGCCGGTATCTCGGCATGGACCTGCAGATCATCTCCGCGGCCGAAGCCAAGAAGTTGCATCCGCTGCTCGATGAACGCAAGTTCCTCGGCGCCATCCTCGATCCGATCGAAGGCCACGTCGATCCTTACGGCGTCACCCACGCCTACGCGAAGGCGGCGCAGATCGGGGGCGCCGAGATCGTGCGCCAGACCCGGGTGGTGGACACGAAGCCCCGCGCCGATGGCGGCTGGGATGTCATCACCGAGCAGGGCAACGTGCACGCCGAACACGTCGTCAATGCCGGCGGCCTGTGGGCGCGCGAGGTCGGCCGCTTCGTCGGCCTGGAGCTGCCGGTCCTCGCGATGGAGCACCAGTATCTGATCACCGAGGACCTGCCCGAGCTCAAGGGGCAGAAGGAGCTGCTGCACGTCATCGACTTCGAGGGCGAGATCTACATGCGCCAGGAACGCGGTGGCGTCCTGCTCGGCACCTACGAGCGCGCGGGCGTACCGTGGTCAACACGCACCACGCCCTGGGATTTTGGGCAGGACCTGCTGCCGCAGGATCTGGAGCGCATCGCGCCAAGCCTGGAAGTGGCGTTCGAACATTTTCCACGGCTCGCCACCGCCGGCATCCGGCGGGTCATCAACGGCCCCTTCACGTTCGCGCCGGACGGCAATCCGCTGCTGGGTCCGATTGCGGGGCTCCGCAACTATTGGGTGGCGTGCGGGGTCATGGCGGGCTTCAGCCAGGGCGGCGGCGTCGGCCTGTCCCTCGCGCAGTGGATCGTCGAGGGCGATCCGGGCGCCGACATCTGGGCGATGGACGTGGCGCGCTACGGCGATTGGACGACGCCGGCCTACACCAACGCGAAGGTGCGCGAGAACTATTCGCGCCGCTTCCGCATCCGCTTTCCGAACGAAGAATTGCCGGCGGCGCGGCCGCTGCGCATGACCGCCATCCACGACCGCCTGGTCGGCGAGAATGCCGTGATGGGCGAGTACTGCGGTCTCGAACACGCGTTGTGGTTCGCGCCCAAGGGGACACCGGCCATCGAGCATGTGACCTTTCGCCGCTCCAACGCACACACGGCGGTGGCCGCCGATTGCCGCGCGGTGCGCGATGGCGTGGGCCTGCTCGAGATCTCCAACTACGGCAAGTTTGAGGTAAGGGGTGCGGGCTCGGCCGCCTGGCTGGCCTCCATCATGGCCGGCCGCGTACCGGACATCGGACGCATCGCGCTGACGCCGATGCTGAATGAGCGCGGCCGACTGATCGGCGACTTCACGCTCTGCCGGCTGGCCGAAGATTATTTTTTTGTGGTCGGCACCTATGCGGCCGAGGTCTACTACCGGCGCTGGTTCGAGCGCTACCCGCCGCCGGCCACGGTGAGCGTGCGCGCCTGCGCGATGCAGTACAACGGCCTTTCGCTCGCCGGCCCCGCCGCGCGCGCACTCCTGCAGCCGCTCGTTGACCTCGACCTGTCGACGAAGACCTTCCCGTTCATGTCCTTCACCCGCACCAGCGTCGGCCTGGTGCCTGCCCTGCTGGGCCGCGTTTCCTTCACCGGCGACCTGGGCTACGAGATCTGGGTGACCAGCGAATACCAGGCGGCACTCTATGACCTGCTCGTCGAGGCCGGCCGCGCCCACGGCCTCAAAGTCATAGGCGGTCGCGCCTTGAATTCAATGCGCCTGGAAAAGAGCTTCGGCACCTGGGCGCGCGAATTCCGCCCGATCTACGGACCCTACGAGGCCGGACTCGGTCGTTTCATCGACCTGGCGCGGGGGAATTTCGTCGGGCGCGCCGCCGCCCTGGAGGAAAAGGCGCACGGCGGGCAGCGGAGTCTCATCACGCTCGACGTGCAGGCCGATGATGCGGACGCCATCGGCGATGAGCCGATCTGGCAGCGCGGCAAGGTCGTCGGCTGGGTCACCTCAGGCGGCTACGGGCACAGCGTCGGCAAGTCGCTCGCACTGGGCTACGTGAACCGGGAGGTGGCGGCGCAGATCGAGGGCTTCGAAGTCGAGCTGATCGGCGAGCGGCGGCCGGCGCACCGACTGGCCGAGCCCGCGTTTGATCCCAGGGGCCTGCGCATGCGGGTATGATGGAGCGATCATGCTGACGCGCCGTGAGCTGCTCGCAGGTTCGCTGAGCGCATTGCTGCTCCCGGCGGAGCGCGTTCAATCCGGTGGCGAAGAACTGCTGGCGCTCCCGGGCAAGCGGCCCCTCATCAAGCGGACATTCCGGCCGCCGAACTATGAGACGCCGCTCGCGGACTTGCGACGGCAATACACCGCCAACGACGCGTTTTTCGTTCGCTACCATCTCGCGAACATACCGACCCTCGACCCACGCCAGTGGCGCCTGCGGGTCGGCGGCACCAGCGCCGCCCGGGCTCTCGAACTGTCGCTGGCCGATCTTAAAGCCCACTACGAGCACGTCACCATTGCCGCCGTGAACCAGTGTGCGGGCAATCGGCGCGGCCTGTTTACCCCGCGCGTCCCGGGAGTCCAGTGGACCCATGGGGCCATGGGTAACGCGTTGTGGACCGGCGTACGCCTGCGGGACCTGCTGCGCGCCGCTGGCATCGATGGCAGCGCACTCGAAGTGCTGTTCGACGGTGCCGATACGGCGCTCCTGCCCGCGACACCGGATTTCATCAAGAGTCTGCCGATCGATCGGGCCCTCGATGAAAACACGCTCATCGCCTTTGAAATGAATGGCCAGCCCCTGCCCCATTGGAATGGGGCGCCAGCCCGGCTCGTGGTGCCGGGGTGGGCCGCGACCTACTGGGTCAAGCACCTCACCGACATCCGCATCGAGCCAAAGGCCTTCGACGGCTTCTGGATGAAGACGGCCTATCGCATTCCCACGGGTGCGTTCCCGGGGGTGCGCTTCATGAGCCAGGAAACCGCTGAGACGACGCCGGTGACCGAAATCCAGGTGAACTCGCTCATCACGAGCCACGAACAAGGCGCGCATCTGACGCTCAATCGGCCCGCTGAGCTCAGCGGCTGGGCGTGGGACTGCGGGACCGGCATCAGCGCCGTGGAGATCTCGACGGATGCAGGCCAGAGCTGGAGCCCGGCGACGCTCGGGCGCGAGCTGGGCCGCTTTGCGTGGCGTGGCTTCCGCTGGCCGATCGATACTCACACCAGGGGGCCGGTCAAGATTCTGGCGCGCTCCGTCAGCCGCTCAGGAGCACATCAACCCGACAAGCTCACGCCCAATCCTTCTGGTTACCATCACAACCTGGTGCAGAGCGTCTCGCTGGAGATCGCATGAAACGCATGGTCCGCGTGCTTCCGGCGGTGTCGATTCTGGTGCTGGCCTGCTTCGCGCCGTTTGCGGCGGTGGCCGGCGAGGAAG
>DATFUG010000205.1:0-25838 GCA_035261025.1 Steroidobacteraceae bacterium
AGTCGCCGATACACGGCATCGCGCAGCAGATCGGTGGAAGCGAGGACCAAAGGGGTACGGGACGGGGGCGTCAGTTGATCGTGACGCTCTGACCGGGCACCGGCCCCGGGGCGGCATCGAGCAACTCGTCGAGCAGACGCGGGTTGGCGGCGCGCACCAGGCGCAGAAAATTCAGGGTGTTGTTCGCCGGCCCGCCCAGACCGAAGCGCACATTGGTCAGGGTGGTTCGCAGCAGCGTGAAGTCCCCGCCGTGGAACATGACGAGGCAGTTGCTGATCTCGCAGTCGACGAATTCGTTGTAATCGAGCGTGACGCCGTCCTTGAAGACTTGTTTGACAAAGCGCATGGGAAAATTCCGGCGACGGTTCAGGACACTTGCGGTGGGGTGCAGAGGCAAGTTTACGCCACCGGCGAAGCCAGCACAGCGGATCCCTGCGGGGTTCAGTGCAGGGAGGCGTCCGCCTCACGCACCAGAGCGGCCTTCTCGGCCAGCCTGAATCGTGCCGCCTCCAGTCCCCGCGCGATGTCCAGCGACATCTCCGCCGGCACATGGGCTCGCACCCAGGCTTCGAGTTCGGCCAGCGGCACACCGCTCCAAAAGTGCGGCGGCATGTCCTGTGCCGCGATCAACGAACCGTACAGTCCTTCCGGCTGCAGCAGGGTGAGCGAATTCCCGGTGAAGGTCTTCCAGGCCAGTTGCTGGTGCTCGGGGGCCAGCTGGAAAACGAGTCCGAGGCGCATGGAATCGAATTGCGGCGGAATATCGGTCGACAGCGCGATCTGCACGGCCTGCACCGCTAGTTCCGGATCACGGACCTGCATCAGGGCCGTATAGAAGCGCGACCGCTCCGACGGATCGTGGGTTGCCTTCGCCAGCGCGCGCAGCTGCTGGAAGGTCGCGGCATCGGCGTACCGCGCTACCACCGCGAGAATGACCGGCTGGTCATCCGGCGCGATCGCCCGTTGATCGGTCAGGAAGGCGGCGAAGCGCCGGCGGGACTCATCGACGACGCCCTGTTCGTCCCAGCTGCCCAGATCGCCGATCAGCGCGCGCCGCAACTGTTGCACGTCGGCCGGCTCACCACTCCGGCCATTCCAGCCCAGGCGCTCGAATTCGGGCCTGAGGATCGAGCGCGCGTAGCCGAGGAATGCCTCGTGCTTGGCCGTGCCTCGTTCCGCATACTCGATCGTTTCGAGCGCGGCGCTGATTTGCTGCCAGGCGCGCGGCACCAGATCAGTCCCCATCTTAGCGACCAGGGCCAGGTAATTCGACAGTGCACTCGCGCCGGACTCGACCAGTGCCCATTGATCATCCAGCAGGGCGACACGGTCACCGTCAGTGAGCTGTCCGAACTTCCCCGTGTTGACCGCAAGGGTCTGAGGATCGTACTTCACGCGGTAGTATCCGATGGCGTCAGCGTTCAGGCTCAAGGGCTCATCGCAGTGACCGGCCGCAACGCTTTGTCCGTCCTTGCCC
Organism: Steroidobacteraceae bacterium; assembly: GCA_035261025.1. Lineage (GTDB taxonomy): Bacteria > Pseudomonadota > Gammaproteobacteria > Steroidobacterales > Steroidobacteraceae > FEN-1191. The sequence continues at coordinate 1,478 of DATFUG010000205.1, forward strand.
AGAAACACCGCCTGCGTCGCGCCCCCGATCCCTGAGCGAATGCGGAGCGGAATCGTCCACTGCCCGCTGTGGGCCTCCGTGGCGTCGAGCATGAATCGCTGCTGGGCCAGCTCCAGGGTACGCGCTCCGGAAGCCTCGCAGCGCACCTGTACGCTGACCAGCGGAAAACCGGGCTGCTCGGTCCACTCGGCCGCCAGCGCGCCTACGTCGCGCCCGCTCGCCTCGCTGAGTGCTTTCCACAGATCCGCGGTCGTGGCGTTTGAATAGGCGTGTCGCCTCATATAACGGCGCATGGCGCTGCGGAAGACGTCCTCTCCCAGGCTGGCTTCCAGCATGCGCAGGAACGCCTGGCCCTTGCGGTAGGTAATGTCGCTGTCAAAGGCATTGTTGGCCTGCACTTCATCGGTCACGTGCTGCTGGATCGCATGCGAGCTGCTGCGGCTGTCGGCCGCCATGGCGCTCTCCTTGCTGACATCCTGGCCGAGCCACCAGTTCCACTCCGGATGGCGCCGGGCGGTTTCCTTGGTCCCCATCCAGGAGGCAAAGCTCTCGTTGAGCCAGATGTCGTCCCACCAGCCCATGGTGACCAGATCGCCAAACCACTGGTGCGCGATCTCGTGGGCCTGGATACTGAAGACGTGCTGCCGATCAGCGAGCGTGCTCGCCGGCGTCAGCAGCACCGTCCGTTCGTCGTAGGTGATGGCGCCCCAGTTTTCCATGCCGCCGGAAAATCCGCCCGGCACGGCGATCGAGTCCAGTTTCGGCAGCGGGTAGCCGTAATCGAAGTAGCGGTTGTAGTCGGACAGGATCCGCTGCGCGTCGGCCAGCGCCGTCGAGCCGCTGTGCTCATGCCCGCGGACTGCCCACAGCTCCAGGGGCGTGCCCCGGGCGGCGGCGCCGATGTGGGCCAGAGGGCCCGCTGAATACTCCACCAGGTAGGAAGGCATCCTGGGCGAGCGCCGGAAAGTTGTTGTGGCCAGGGTGCCGTGCACGACGCGTCGCTCGACCGGCATGTTCGACACCGAGGTCCAGGCGGCAGGAACCGTGGCACGAAGCGTGAACGTGGCGCGAAACGCCGGTTCATCCCAGCAGGGAAACATTCTTCTTGCGTCCGTGGGTTCCATCAGCGTGGACAGCAGCACACCAGGCTGACCCTGTGCGTCCCGGTAGTCCTGTGCAAACAGGCCCATCGGCGCCTTCTCGATCTTCCCCCGGTAGGCGAAATTCAGGGTGTGTCGGCCGATTGCTGCCGGAGCGGCCAGCGTCACGGTGGTCAGCTGCCCCTCGTTGTCCGAGGCGACGCTCTTCACCGTGTGGCCATCGAATCGGACGTCGCGCAGCGTCTCGTTCAACGAATTGAACTGGATCGTCGCGGTGGCGGAACGAACCTGCAGCAATACCTGCTCCGTGCCTTCCAGGCTGAGGGTCTGGATGTCCGGCACGATAGCCACCTGGTAATCGACGGGCACGACCTCCTTGGGCAGGCGGCCGGGCGCCCCGTCGAATGAAAACGGCGGCACCGCCGCGGCCGGCAGGCCCAGCGTCAAGCCACCGGCCATCGCCAGGAGCCACCAGCGGGTGCGCCTCATGCGCGGACCACCCGATCGTTTCGCAGGAGGAGCAGGGAGAACAGGAAACCCGCAAGGCTCAACAAGCCGAAAAACCAGAGCATCGCGGCATAGCCCTGCGCGTGTGCGGCGCTGGCACCGCCTCGGTCGTTGAGGTACCCGACGATGACATTGGCGAGCGTGAGACCCGCGTTCTGCAGCATGGTCATCAGTCCGTAGGCGGTGCCCAGCTGGTCACCCTTGACATGGCGGGCCACGGAAGGCCACAAGACCGCCGGGACCAGCGAGAAGCTCACGCCCAGCAACACGGTCGAGACCCACAGGCTGGAGTTGCCGCTCGTCAGGAACAGGAAGCTGATCGGCAGCAGCAGCGATCCGGTCACCAACAGCAGGGCGTGCTTGCCGAAGCGATCCACCATCAGGCCGAACACCGGAGTCACGAACACGGCCGCCCCGAATACGTAGCTGTTTAGGTTGCCCGCGGCCTTCAGGGACAGGCCGTGAGCCTGCTCGAAGTACTTGATGGCGAATGTACTGCGGAACGGGAAAATGACCGCATAGAAAGCCACGCACACCGCGACGATGTACCAGTAGGCCGCACGAAAGCGCAGCAGGTTGTGCCAGTCGATGCGTTCACTCGGCGGCGCAATGGCGAGCGTGCCGCGCCGCTCCTCACGACGATCGTAGTACCAGTACACGGCGGCACCCACCATGCTCAGCACGGCAAAGGCCGTCGCCAGTCCGAGCGCCGGTTGCCATCCCTGCTCGTAAAGGGAGTGCGCAAAGGAGGGGGAGCGGTCAGCCAGATAGGAGCCCAGCCGACTGACACTGATATTCAAGGCGAAGAAAAGCGCGAACCAGCGTCCCAGGAACCATTGTGCGAGCGCAACCGTGATTGCCACGACCAGGGTTTCCGCGCCCACGCCGAAGAGGAAGCGGCCCAGCAGCATCAGCGGAAAGTGGCTGCCGAACTGTGTAAACACCGCCCCTGCCAGGCAGATCGCTGTGGTCCAGAAGACCACGAGGCGGGCGCCAAGGCGGTCCACCAGCACGCCACCCACCAGCACCAGGAAGACGTTGGGCAGGCTGTAGATCGCGTTCAGGGAGCCCAGCTGTGTGTCCGAGAAGCCGAGCTGGCGGGTCAGCAGTTCCGCCACCGGGGCAATGGAGTCGTAGACGTAGTAATTGCCCAGCATCGCGAGTCCGGTCGCGATGAACATGAGCGCCTGGGCGCCGGTGGTCGGTACGCGCCGGCTCTCGTTTGGCATTCGTTAGTATAGGAGCATTGACCAGGATCGTGGTGGAGGCCGACCCATGGAGGTCCGGCGATGAGAACCCTGATCGGCTCGCTGAGCGCGTGGATCTGTGGTGCCATCGGCTGGTGGCTCGGGTCCCGGGTGGGCCTGGTCAGCGCCGTCATTGTGAGTGCGCTGGCGGGCGCTGCGGGGCTGTATGCAGGTTTTCGCTGGTTCGACCGCAATCTGCGCTAGCGGAGCAAGCCCATGAATGCGCCTGTGGCCTCACCCTGCACGGGAGTCTGCCGACTCGATGCAAACCACATATGCACTGGATGCGGGCGTTTGCTGGCGGAAATCGCGACCTGGAGTTCCGCCTCGGAGGCTGAACGCCGGGAGATCTGCCGACTCGCGGAGCTGCGACTAAAATCAGAGTACACCAGGACCCCTTGAGGCCTCTCCATGTTCGAGACCCTATTGATGATCAACAACCGCGACGTCCAGGCGCCGGGTGGTGCGACGTTCGAGCGCCGCAATCCCATGGACGGAACGGTCGCGACCCGCGCCGCGGCCGGCACCGTCACTGACGCCAGCGCCGCTGCCGATGCGGCCCGAGCCGCGTGGCCCGCGTGGGCGGCGCTGGGTCCCACCGCGCGCCGCGCGCTGCTGCTCAGGGCCGGCGACGCGCTCGCCGCGCGCAGGGGTGACTTCGTCTCGACCATGGCGCAGGAAACCGGGTCAGCCGGGGCGTGGGCCGGATTCAACGTGCAGCTGGCAGCGGGCATGCTGCGGGAAGCGGCCGCCCTCACGACCCAGGTCGCGGGCGAGGTGATTCCGTCGGACCAGCCTGGTTGCGTGGCGCTGGCCGTACGGCGTCCGGCCGGCGTTGTCGTTGGGATCGCTCCCTGGAACGCCCCGGTGATCCTCGGCGTCCGTGCCATCGCCACACCGCTCGCCTGCGGCAACACGGTCGTGCTCAAGGCCTCGGAGACCTGCCCGGCGACCCATCGCCTCATTGGCGAAGTCATGCGTGAAGCGGGGCTGCCACCGGGCGTTGTCAATGTCCTCACGCATGCACCCAAGGATGCATCCGCGATCGTCGCCGCACTCATCGCCCACCCCGCGGTCCGGCGCATCAACTTCACGGGATCGACCCGGGTCGGGAAGCTGGTCGCAAAACTGGCGGCCGAACACCTGAAACCGGTGCTCCTGGAGCTCGGCGGCAAGGCGCCGCTGATCGTGCTCGACGACGCCGATCTCGATGCCGCCGTGGCGGCGGCGGCTTTCGGCGCCTACATGAATTCCGGCCAGGTCTGCATGTCCACCGAGCGGATCATCGTTGAAGAGCGTATCGGCGATGCCTTCATGGCGAAGTTTAACCGCAAGGTCTCGACGCTGGTGGCAGGAGATCCTTCCCTGGGACAGACGCCGCTCGGTTCCATCATCGATCCACAGGCCGCCGCGCGGATTCGTGAACTGATCGACGATGCGGTTGCGCGGGGCGCGCGACTGCATCAGGCCGCTCCCGCCGACGGCACATTGCTGTCGGCGGCCGTCCTGGATCGCGTGACACCGGCAATGAGAATATACGCCGAGGAATCCTTTGGGCCGGTGACGACTGTGGTGCGTGCCGCGAACGAGGCTGAGGCGATCCGCCTGGCGAATGACACGGAGTACGGCCTGAGCTCGGCGGTGTTCAGCCGCGACATCGCGCGGGCCCTGCGTGTCGCGGAGCAGCTCGAGACGGGGATGTGCCATATTAATGGCGCGACCGTTCATGACGAGGCGCAGATGCCGTTCGGGGGGATGAAGGCTTCAGGTTACGGGCGCTTCGGGGGTCGCGCGGGGATCGCGGAGTTCACTGACCTGCGCTGGATCACCATCGCGACGCAGGAGGCGCACTATCCGATCTGAGCGGGCGCCGGAGCGGATGGCTGTAATACATTATAAATACTTCCTATCATGCTGATTAATAACAACTATCTGTGCGAGTCGCGCGCCCGATGCGGGACGACAACGTGCCGGGCCGATCAGCGCTGGAACGTTGGACCCGGGTGGAGAGCGGGCTAGATCGTGAAGGCGCAACCGAACTTCCTGATCCTGATGGCCGACCAGCTGAGCGCATCCGCGCTGGCAGCGTACGGCGGCCCGGCGCAGACCCCGCACCTGGATGCGCTGGTACGACAGGCGGTGGTATTCGAGTCCTGCTACTGCAACAGTCCGCTGTGCGCGCCTTCGCGATTCTCGTTTCTTTCCGGGCAGCTGCCCTCGAAGATCGGGGCCTACGACAATGCCGCGGAATTCCCGGCCGCGGTGCCCACCTTTGCGCACTACCTGCGGCGGGCCGGGTATCAAACGGCGCTCAGCGGCAAGATGCATTTCTGCGGGCCCGATCAGCTGCACGGCTTCGAGGAGCGCTTGACCACCGATATCTACCCGGCCGATTTCGGCTGGACGCCTGACTGGGAGCGCTTCGCGGAGCGTCCGGCCTGGTATCACACCATGGACTCGGTGACGCAGGCGGGCCCCTGCGTGCGTACCAACCAAATCGACTTCGATGATGAAGTCACCTACTCATCGCGGCAGAAACTCTTTGACATCGCCCGAGGCAGGGATCATCGCCCGTTCTGCCTGGTCGTCTCGATGACGCACCCCCACGATCCCTATGCCGTGCCGCGGCGCTACTGGGAACGCTATCGCGACCGCGACGTTCCGGCGCCGCGAGTCAGCCGGGCGGATGTGACCGATGATCCGCATTCGCGTCGTCTGCGCCACGTCATCGGGCTTGATCTGCAGGTCCCCACTGATGCACAGGTCCATGCCGCTCGCCGCGCCTACCTCGGCGCGGTTTCCTACGTCGATGAGCAGATGGGTGTGGTGCTCGGGGCGCTGCGCGAGTCCGCGCTCGAGCGCGACACCGTCGTGCTGGTCCTGGCCGATCACGGCGACATGCTGGGCGAGCGGGGCCTGTGGTACAAGATGAATTTCTTCGAGCCCGCCTGTCGCATCCCGCTCATCATGTCGGGGCCTGGCCGGTTCGCCCCGCGCCGTTCGCGCTCCCTCGTGTCGCTGCTTGACGTGCTGCCGACCCTGCGCGAACTCAGCGAGGGTGACGGAGCGCCGGGTTTCGCGGTCCCAGTCGACGGGCGGAGCCTGGTGCCGGAACTAAACGGCCGCGACGCGGCTGGGGAAGTCATCGGCGAGTACCTTGCCGAAGCAGCGATCGCGCCAGTGGTGATGATTCGCCGCGGCCGCCATAAATTCATACATTCACCGGTCGATCCGGACCAGCTCTACGATCTCGAAGCCGATCCGGACGAGCGGCGCAATCTGGCGAACGATAAGGCGCATGAGTCCACGCGGGCGAGTTTCCGGGCTGAAGCCGGCGAGCGCTGGTCGCTGCCCCAGTTGCATCAACAGGTGCTGGCGAGCCAGCGGCGCCGGCACCTGGTCTACGCTGCCCTGCGCCAGGGGAAATATTTGCCCTGGGACTATCAACCGTTGCGCGATGCGGCCCGCCTCTATGTGCGCAACGACCAGGAGCTCAACGACATCGAGGCGATGGCTCGTTTCCCGCCTCCCGGTACAAGTCCCTGAAGACGAGCTGGTATCGCCTGCTGGCAAAAGCTGGCGTGGCCAGCCTGGCGCTCGCCATTTCGCCGGCTCACGCCACGACCGATGCTCCGGCCTGCCGATCCGTGCGGCTCGCCGATGTGGGCTGGACCGACGTCACGGCGACGACCGCGCTGTTCAGCCGACTGCTCGCCGACCTGGGCTACCAGCCGCGGACGACGCTGCTGGCGGTCCCCGTGACCTTTGCCGAGATGAAGGCCGGCAACATCGATGTGTTTCTCGGCAACTGGATGCCCGCGCAGTCGAGCGGTCTGAAGCCCTACCTGGAAGATCACTCGATCGATGTGGTGCGCAGCAACCTGCGCGGCGCCAAGTACACCCTGGCGGTGCCGGCCTACGCCTACGAGGGCGGGCTCAGGGACTTTGGCGATATCCAGCGCTTTGGAGCACAACTGCACCACACGATTTACGGGATCGAGGCGGGCAACGACGGAAATCGCCACGTGCTCGACATGATCCGCCGGGACGAGCTCGGCCTTGGATCATTCCGGCTGATCGAGTCGAGCGAGCAGGGCATGCTCGCCCAGGTCGCCCGTGCCTACGCCGCGCGCGATCCGGTCGTGTTCCTGGCCTGGGAACCGCATCCGATGAACATGCGCTTCGACCTGCGCTACCTGACCGGAGGCGATGCGACCTTCGGTCCGGACTTTGGCAGTGCGACCGTGTACAGCCTGGCCCGTGCGGGCTACCTGGGCCAGTGCCCGAACATTGCGCGCCTGCTTCGAAATCTGGAATTCACGACGCGGGGCGAGAGCGAAGTGATGCAGGGGATCATGGAGCGGCGGCTCACGCCAGAGCGCGCCGCGAGCGAGTGGCTCGTCTCGCATGCGGCGATCCGCGAGCAGTGGCTGAGCGGCGTGAATCGCCTGAGCTTTGGCGCAGCCCGTGGACCCGGAGCGAGCAGTGTGCTTCAGCGTGCCGAACGGTGGATCACTGGACACAAGCTGCCGGTTGGCGAGGCCATCCGGCGGGTGACCGAGCGGCTGACCTCTGGCGAGCACGGAGCGCTGGCGTGGATATCCATGGCGGGTGGCGCAATGGTGGCGGGCATGAATTCGCTCCTGTATGCGGTCCCGATGCCGCTCTTCATTCTGGGGATCGCGGCGCTCGCGTGGTTCCTGCAGCGATCGTGGTGGCTCGCCCTGTTCGTGGCGGGCGCACTGCTTTTCATTGTGAGTCTGGGCTACTGGCAACTGACGCTGGAGACCCTGTCCCTGGTTGCGGTCTCGGCAATCATTGCCGTGGGCATCGGAGTGCCGCTTGGTATCGCGGCCGCGCACCGGCCGGGCCTGTACCGGGCGATGCGGCCGGTGCTCGATCTGATGCAGACCCTGCCGACCTTTGTGTACCTGATCCCAACGCTCATGCTCTTCGGGCTCGGCGCCGTGCCGGCCGTGATCGCGACGGTGCTGTTTGCCGTGCCGGCCTCGATTCATCTCACGCAGCTCGGCATCAGCGCGGTGCCGCGAGCGATGCTGGAGGCAGGTCAGGCCTTCGGCGCCACGCCCTGGCAGCTGCTGTGGAAGGTTGAGATTCCGAGTGCGGCGCTGCAGATCCTCGCCGCCGTCACTCAGACGATCATGCTCAGCCTGTCCATGGTAGTCATTTGCGCGCTGGTCGGTGCCGGTGGGCTCGGTGTGCCCGTGGTGCGCGCGCTCAACACGGTGCAGGTGGGCATGGGCTTCGAGGCCGGGTTTGCGATCGTCCTGCTGGCGATCATACTTGATCGCATGACGCGCCGGCGTCTGCACTGACGGAGGCAAGACTATGACTGTGCGAGTTGTCCGGGACCAGAGCGCGCCGATGCGCCATGAAATCCACGTGGGGCGGATCACGATTGCGGCGGACGAGAGCGTCGAGGCAGGCGGTGAGGGTTCAGGAGTGAGCCCGCATGATCTGTACGACGCCGCCCTGGGTGCCTGCAAGGCCCTCACCGTACTCTGGTACGCGAAGCGCAAGGGCATCGCCGTGGCCGGCATTGAGGTGACCGTGGAGCGCGATGCGAGCCGGGAGCGCGAGGGCACCTATCGGCTGAGTACGACGCTCGCATTGAGCGGGGGCCTTGATGCCGCACAACGCCAGGAACTCCTGCAGGTGGCGCAGAAGTGCCCCGTCCACAAGCTCATGACCCAGGTCACCACTGAAATATCAACTTCGTTGCTGCCCTGAACGGAGCTGGAACGTCATGACCGTTGCCCACATTCTGAAGCCCCGCTTGCACGATCTGGGCGGCGGCATGATGGTACGGCGCCTGCTTCCCGCCGTTGCCCGGCAGGGCGTCGGGCCCTTTGTCTTCTTTGATCACTTCGGGCCAATCGAGGTTCGGCCGGAGAACAATTTCGACGTGCGCCCGCATCCTCACATCGGCCTGGCCACGGTGACCTATCTGTTCGAAGGGGCCATGGTTCATCGGGACAGCCTGGGTTCCACGCAGCGGATCGAAGCCGGCGCGATCAACTGGATGACGGCAGGGCGCGGTATCGTGCACTCCGAGCGCCGGCCCGGCGATCTGAGTGGGCAGGACTACAGGCTGCACGGCCTGCAGCTGTGGGCGGCCCTGCCACTTGAACGCGAGGAGGTGGAACCGGCATTCATCCACACTCCCGCGCCGCACCTGCCCACGCTGGAACGGGATGGCGTCCGTGTACGGGTATTAATCGGCGAGTCTTACGGCGAGCGCTCTCCGGTTGCTACGCTCGTAGAAACGCTCTATCTGGACGTGGACGCTCCATCCAATGGGAGACTCGAACTGGAGCCTAGCGAACTGGAACGCGCGGTCTATAGCGTGAGCCAGCGGCTCATCATTGACGAACTCGCCGTCGAGGCCGGAAATCTGGCAGTGCTCACACCCGCTGTCGGCACGAGCGTGACGGCCCCCGAGGGCGCACGCTTTGTTGTGATCGGCGGCGCACCGCTCGATAGCCACCGCCACATCTGGTGGAACTTCGTCTCTTCGAGCCGGGAGCGCATTGAGCACGCCAAGAGAGAGTGGGCCGCTCAGCGCATGGGTGCCATTCCGGGCGAACAGGAATGGATGCCGCTGCCGGGATGAGTCGATAGCGGCCGTGCGGCTCAATTTACAATTCGCTCAGATTCTTAAGTATATCTTATAACTATCTGAGAAATAAACATATAACGCGCCCCGCCACCGATGCCTTCACGGCCGCGGCCCAGCCAGCGCCTTGCGGATCGCGGCGGCGGCGAGCGGCCGCATCACCGCGTAGCCCGCGGCATTCGGATGCACACCGTCCGGTGCGAGCTCGGTCCTGAAGCCGCCCTGGCCATCGCTCAGCACGCTGTAGTAATCGACGTAGATCAGGTGTTCGCGTGCCGCGTAGCCGCGCAGCCAGTCGTTCACGGCTACGACGGAAGGCAGCGGACGCACTTCAGGCCGCCACGGGATTTTCGCCGCGGGCGGTACAGAGGCCAGTATCACGCGCGCGCCATGCGCGCGTGCCTGCTCGGCCATCGAGGCGATATTGCCCTGAATATCGGCCAGCGAGGTCGGGCCGGTATTGCCCGCAATGTCATTGGTGCCCGCCAGGATATGAACCACGGCGGGGTGCAGCTCCAGCACATCGGCGCGCAGTCGCACCAGCATCTGCGCCGTGGTTTGACCACTGATACCGCGATCCAGAATATCGTCAATGAAAAAATCCGGCTCGTTGACGGCCCACGCCTCGGTGATGGAATCACCAAGGAAGACCACACGATGCGCCGAGGCGGGCGGCAGCGCAGCATTCTCGCGCTGGTAGCGGCATTTCTGCCCCCAGTCCAGCGCGAGCCAATCGTGCATCCAGCTCTGATAAGGATCGGTCGCGGCCTGATGCGCAGCGCTCGGTGATACGGGCACGCCGGCACAAGGATGGTCGATAACGCCGACGGCCGGCGCCGATGGCAACGCGGGCAAAACATCCGCACGGACTGGCGAGCGCATTCCGAGGCATGCGACCAGGATGAGCGGCGCCGTCAAAGGCCGGGTTCGCAACCAGTGGGGGTGCCGCACAGACGGGTTTATACCATCTGCAGGATCTCGACGTCGCGCAGTCGGTCGCCGCTGTGGGTCACGGAGCGGCAGCCAATCAACGCTGGGACAGGCCTGATTTCCGGGCCACGTGTGCCTGGCTTGGCGGCCCCTCTGCCGGAACTTGCCGCCCGAGTTTCGACCGGTCTGCGCTCAGCAGAAAGCGCTGCTCGAGTTCGGCGGCGCTCAGCGGCTTGGAGAGCAGGAAGCCCTGGGCTTCATGACAGCCGCGGACGCGCAGCCACTCGAGCTGGCTGGGCCGCTCGATGCCTTCGGCCGTCACCACGAGCCCGAGGCTCTCGCCGAGCGAGAGGATCGCCCGGGCCACCGCGGCATCGCTCGTCGAGCGATCGACCTCCGAGACAAAGGCCTTGTCGATCTTGATCCGGTCGGGAGGAAAGCGGGTGAGGTAGGCGAGCGACGAATAACCGGTACCAAAATCATCGAGCGCGATCCGGCAGCCCAGGCGACGCAGTTTCTCCAGTGCGCCGCGCACGGTGGCGGAGTTCTGCACCAGCAGTGACTCCGTGATCTCGATTTCGATCAGGGCCGGAGACACGCCAGCTGCGGCGGCCTCGGTTTCCACGACGCGCGCCGGATCCCCGTGCAGCAGATCCTTGCCCGAAACGTTGATCGCGATGGGAACTGCGAGGCCGCGATCCTGCCAATGGCGTAGTTGCCGGCAGGCGGTCCGCACGACCCAGTTCGTCAAGTCTATGATCAGGCCGCTGTCCTCGGCGATTTCGACGAAGCGGCCGGGCGCGATGTCCCCATATTCGGAATCGTGCCACCGCAGCAGGCCTTCGACGCCGGCGATGCTGTTGTCGCTCAGTCTGAATTTCGGCTGGAAATGCAGGTGCAGGAGATCTTCCTGAACGGCCCGCCGCAGCCGGGCCTCAAGATCCAGCCAGTCGCGCATTTGACTGCTCATGGTCGCTGAATAGACGGCGACGCCGGTGCAGGCCCCGTTCTTGGCCTGGTACATCGCCGTATCGGCGTGTTTCAGCACGGTGGCGACATCACCCCCATCCTCCGGGTAGACCGCCAGACCAATGCTGGGCGCGGAATAGAACTCCAGGCCTTCGTGCGCAATGGGATCGCGAAACTCTGTGCAGCAGGCAGAAGCGATGGTCATCGCCACGCTGCGGGCATCGGCGTGACGCACGAGTATGACGAACTCATCGCCGCCAAAGCGGGCGAGGCAGACCTGTTCCTGGCTGGTCTGATAACCGCGGAGCACGTGCGTGAGCTTGTTGGCCACGGTCCTCAGAACCGCGTCGCCCGCGGCATGACCGAAGGTGTCGTTGACCCGCTTGAAACTGTTGAGATCCAGATAGAGTATCGCCACCGATTCATGCGAATGGGCGGCCTCGGCGCACAGACGCTCGGCGGTTTCAAGGCAGCGTTGCCGGTTTGGCAGGTCGGTGAGCGGATCGAAGTAGGCCAGGTGCTCAATGCGGCCCGCGGCAGCGGCGTTGCGCAGAATGTAGGCGAGACGGTGTGGCAGCAAGGCCCAGTTGACGGGCTTTGACACGAAATCGGTCGCGCCCGCATCAAAGGCCAACCCGATCGCCGCCGAGTCCTCGTGGCCGGTGACCATGACAATGGGCGTATTGGCCAGCCGCGGTTCGGTTCGAAGCCGCCGGCAGACAGCATAACCATCCATGCCAGGCATATCGACATCGAGCAGAACGATGGCAGGTTCGTGTGCGAGCGCCGCCTCGAGTGCAGCGATCCCGCCGTCAAAGGCGAGCGCTCGCAACCCGGCCGCAGCCACCGATTCCGCCAGCAGCAGCCGTCCAAGCTCCTCATCGTCGGCGATGATCGCAAGCGCCTGGGGCGGCGGGGTGGTGCTCATGCGCTCGCCCGCAGCTGCACGCGCGTGAGTTCCTCGACCAGCCGCGGGTGCGCCGCCGCCAATCGCGCGTACTGCCCCTGCGCGCCGGGTGCGTCCCCGGCACCGCAGAGCACTTCGAGCTGACGCATGTCACGCGAAAATGCCAGCGCACCGACATTGGCGGCACTCGCTTTGAGCTTGTGAGCAATGCCGCCGGCGGCGCGGAGATCACCGGCCTGGAGCGCCACGCCAAGCTGGACCATTCCCGCGGTGGAGGAAGTCCTGAACAAAGCCACCAGCCTGCTATAGAGATCTTCGCCGCCGCCCGAATGCAGGGCTTGCAGTCCCGCCACGGCCGCGCGGTCGATGTCCACGAGGGCGTTGCCCTCCGCCGCGGCCGCAGTGCCGCCCAGCCAGCGCCCCAGCAACTGCGTGCATTCGGCCATGGTGTACGGCTTGGTGAGTATGTCGTCCATACCGGCCGCAAGGCAGCTGCTGCGATAGTTCACTGCATCGTGCGCGGTGAGGGCCACGATGGGTACGCGCCGGCCGCGGCCCTCACGTTGGCGGATCAGCGCCGTGGTGGCGAAGCCGTCCATCGTCGGCATGCTGAGGTCCATCAGAATCAGATCGAATCGTTCCGCAGCGCTGCGCGCGACGGCTTCGGCACCGTCTTCGACCCAGACCGAGGTGCAGCCCAGGTTGGCCAGATAACCCTCCGCGACCGCCGCGTTGACGGGCTCGTCCTCCACCAGCAGCACGTGGCCGCCGAACCGGGTGTCGCCGGACCGCGGGAGAGGCGGTGAGGCGGGCAGCGCATGAGCAAGGCCCAGCGCCGAGCCGAGCGCATCCCGCAATATGTCGTGCAGTACGGGTTTGGCGACGATGACTTCGGCCGGCAGCATCCGCCGCAGGTCGAGCGCATCGGCTTCGCCCGCGGAGGCCAGGACTACGAGCGGCGGCCGCGAGGGGGCGCCGAGACTCAGCAGGCTCTTAAGCAGGGACGGCTGGCTGCCGGCGTCCACGATCACCGCCCGATGGTCGGCGGGCAGCGTTGACGGATCGTCACCGGCAGCTGCCGACACCGTAAGGCCCCACGTCGACAGGTGACGCGTCAAGGCTTCGGCCAGGGCTGGCCGCCGCGTGACGATGGTCACCTGGCCTGGCGAGAGTGGCGCGGAGGGGGAGATGACGCCGCCGCCTGCGCGCGGAAGACTCAGTGAAACGCAGAACGTCGAGCCACCGCCCAAGCGGCTATCGACCTCGATCGTGCCGCCCATGAGGACGGCGAGTTCACGGCAGATGGCGAGCCCGAGGCCGCTGCCGCCAAACCGGCGGGTCGTGGATTCGTCGGCTTGCGTGAAAGGCTCGAAGATCTTCGCAATCGTCGCGGAGTCCATGCCGATGCCGGTGTCGGCGACGGTCAGCTTGATCGTGACGCGGTCGTCACCGAGGTGTTCGGCATCGGCCTTGACGACCACTTCGCCCTGGGCGGTGAACTTGACGGCGTTGCCCACCAGGTTCATCAGGATCTGCCGAAATCGCAAGGAATCGCCGATGAGGCTGCGGCAGGTGGAGGGCGGTGGACACACGATCAGCTCGACGCCCTTGTCGGCAGCGCCACCTGCAAACAGCGTCGTGCACTCTTCCATAACCTGCAAGAGATCAAACGGTAGCGCCTCGAGCTCAACCTTGCCGGCGTTGATCTTCGACAGGTCGAGCAGATCATTGACGATCCTCAGCAGGATCTGGGTCGAGGAGCGGATGGTCTGGGTCAGGCGCGCCTGTGTGGCGGACAGCGTTGTATGCGTGAGCAGTTCCGTCATGCCCACGACGCCGTTCATCGGTGTGCGCAATTCATGGCTCATGCGCGCCAGAAAATCACTCTTCGCCTGTGCGGCCTCCGCGAGCTGGCGGTTGCTCTCGACCAGCTCGCGCGTGCGCAGTGCCACCTCGGACTCCAGGCGTTGCTGGGCCAGCGCGATGCGGCGAAACCGGCTGCGCTGCAGCCCTAAGGCGTAGGCGGCCAGCAGGAGTGCCACCAGAACGTAGCCCGCGTAGGCCCAGCGCGACTTCCACGGCGCCGGATCGCGGTGGATCGTGAGCCGTAGCGGGGTCGCGCTCCAGAGGGAATCCGCATTGGCCGCGCGCACCTCGAGCACGTGGTCACCGGCGTCCAGATTGGTGAGCGTGATGCGGTGCTGGGTGCCCAGATCGATCCAGCGATCCGTCAGCCCAGCCATGCGGTAGGCCAGCCGATTGCGCTTTGGCGAGGTGAAATCCAGCGTGCCAAAGTCCAGTGAGATGATGCTGGCGTGGTAGTTCAAGGCCAAGCGTGGGAGCAGCCAGTACGGGGTCTGGGAGGGCAGGGGCACGCCCAGCACGTCGACGCGCGTCAGCGCCAGGTGCGGTGCCCGCTGGTTTTCGGTGAGGCGGACGGGATCGAAAACGTTGAAGCCACCGGGACCGCCGAAGCACAGGCGTCCGTCGGCAAGCCGGTAGTAGGCCCCGGAATTGAATTCCTCACCCTGCAGGCCATGCTCGCGATGGTAGGTCTTGACCGCTCCCGACTCGGGGTCGAAGCGCATAAGGCCGGCATTGCTGCTGAGCCAGAGGCGTCCCCGGGAGTCGGTGAGCGCGCCGTAGATCGTATCGCTGGACAGCCCATCTTCGCGGGCCACGGTCCTGAAATGGATGGCATCCGGTGCATCGGCGCCGCCGACGACCCTGGCCAGACCGCCGCCGTCGGTGGCTACCCAGACGTGCCCCTGCGTGTCGAGCGTCAGCGCATAGACCGTATTGGCAGGCAGACTCGCTGGGTCGGCCGGGTCGTGCCGGAAGACCTTGATGACGGTGCCATCGGGGCGCGCCAGATCCAGTCCGCCGCCATCGGTCCCGAACCAGAGATTGCCCTGCAGGTCTTCGGCGATGGCACTGACGCTGGCCGCGCTGAGCGCGCCGGGTGCGGAACCATCGTAGGGGAGTTGGCGGATCAATCCGCTGGCCGGGTCCAGGACATTGGCGCCGCCGCCATGCGTACCGACCCAGATCTGGCCGCGGCGCGACTCGAAGATCGTCATGATCCCGGGGGCACTGAGGCTCCGTGCGTCGCCCGCGAGCGCTCGGATCGACTCCAGTCGGCCGTCTGAGGTGAGCTTGCGCAGTCCGCTGGCCATCGTGCCTATCCACAGGGCGCCACGGCGATCGGCCCGCAACGACATGACGCGGCGATCGCCCAGCGCATTGGGCCGGCCAAGGAGGGTGTCGATGTCCCTGAGCTCACCGCTGGCCCCGTCAAACTGCGCCAGGCCGCCGCCCCTGGATGCGATCCAGATCCTGTTATTGGGCGCGTCGGCGAAGGCGGTCACCATCTTGTCGCCCAGCCAGGCCGGTCGATGCGCTCCGAGCTCCCAACTGCGGGGATTCCAACGGCTGACACCACCGGCGCGCGTGCCGATCCACAGGAGACCCGCGGGATCCTCGTAGAGCGACATCACGAATGAATCGCGCAGCGACCCGGCATCGCTCTCGTCGTGTTTGTAGTGGGTAAAGCGGCCGGTCGCGCGATCCAGCAGGTCCAGGCCGTCTGCGGTTCCGATCCACAGGTGACCGGCACGATCCTGGAGAACGGCACGCGCGTCGTCGCTGCTCAGCGAGGCCGGGTCCCGCGCATCGTGGCGATAGATGTGCAGGACGCGGCCGCCACGGTCCATGTGGTCGAGTCCGCCGTCAAAGGTGCCGACCCACAGCGTGCCGTCCTGATCCTCGATCACCTGGGAGATCTGCGTGCCGCTCAGGGAATGCGCATCGCCGCCGGCGTGTCGAACGTGGAGAAAGGCCCGGCGTTCGGGTTGCCACCGGTCGAGTCCGCTCTCGGTGCTGACCCACAAGGTTTCTGAGCGATCCAGTACCAGGGCAAAGATCCGGTCATCGAACAATGAATCCGCGTCCGCGGCACTGTGCCGCAGGTGTTCGACGCGCCCGGAGGCAGGATCGAGAATATTGATGCCCGCATCGCTGGTGCCCACCCAGATGCGACCGTGCACGTCGACCAATACCGCGCGCGCATGGTCGCTGGAAAGAGAGTCGGGATTGGCGGGATCGTGGCGGTAGACGGTGAAGGTATCTGTGGACCGGTTCCAACGGGCCAATCCCGCGTCTTTGATCGCGATCCACAGGTCGTGGTGAGCGTCCTCGGCCACCTGGTTGATGAAATTCCCAGGCAAACCGCCGCGGGCACTGCGTGAATAGGCGTAGCGGTGCAGTTCGTGGCCGTCGTAGCGGACGAGGCCGTCTTCGGTGCCCAGCCACACGAAGCCCTGCGAGTCCTGCAGCGTGGTAAAAACCGTGCCCTGAGGCAGACCGTCGTCGGTCGTCAGATGCTCGAGTACCAGGGGCGGCGCATCGGTGACCGCCGCTGCCAGCGCCACCCGCACCAGGCAAAGGCCGGTGACCAGCAGCGCAGTCCACCGGGCGCCAGTAGGGGTGGGAGTTGTCACCGCAGCACGATGCATGAAGGCGGATAAGGAAAAGTTGACCGACCGCAAGAAGCCGGTCCCGCTGCTGCCGGGGGCGTGAGTTCCGTCACACTCCGGCTACTGGTTCGGCACCCAGGACTCTATCGATGCCGGTGCAGCGGCCCCGGACCCGAATCCGCCGGTGTTCCACCACGGCACGGTCTTGCTCCAGGTGTAACCCTTGCTCCAGGCGTAGCCTTTGGACCAGGTGTAGCCTTTGCTCCAGGTGTAGCCCTTGGACCAGGTGTAACCCTGGCTCCAGGTGTAGCCCTGACTCCAGGTATAGCCCTGGCTCCAGGTATAGCCCTTCGACCAGGTGTAGCCGTCCCCGCCGAGCGGCGTTCCCCAGGCCGACGCGCCCAGATCCATGATGTAGTAATTGCCGTTGGCGTCCTGGTTGGCCGGGCCGCCAAAGTGCTGAGTGCCCGCCAGGTCCGCGCTGATGTTGAGACCCTGATTCGCGCATGCCGTGGCGCCGCTGTTGACGGCGGCGACGGCGTTGATGAGTCCGGCACCCTGTTGAAAGACGCTGTAGGCGAGCTTGCCCGCAGCGTTGACCGCCGGGCGCGAGGAGGCGAGCAGCCGGCACTTCACGGTGTCGGGTGTCAGCGTCGGGTCCGCCTGCAGCATCAGCGCGACGACACCGGAAGTCACGGCCGCCGCTTGCGAGGTGCCGGACATCGTGAACATTTGGTCGGTCAGGAACATCGAACCCGGATCAATGTTGGCCAGATAGCTGTTGCGCGACATCGAGGCCACCATGTGGCCGCCGGGCGCAACCAGTTCGGGCTTCACGAAGCCTTCGAACGTCGGACCGGTCGAGGAGAAGGAGGCGAGACGATCATCGGTCCCGTTGTACGGGGTGTAGTTATCCGTCAGCGCGCCGGCCGTGATGACGTAGGGCACGTTGCCGGGGACGCCGATCGTCATCGGGCTCGGGCCTTCGTTGCCCGCCGAGGCGACGACCACGATGCCGGCGCGCCAGGCGGCCATGACGGCCTGATTGAGGGGGTCGTCCCAGTAGTTGGACTGCGGTGGCGCGCCAAAGGACAGGTTCAGTACGCGGATGTTGTACTGACTCTTGTGGGCCACGATCCAGTTCAGCCCCGCGATGACGTCCGTGTAGCGGCCGGCACCGGTGCCGTCAAAGGCACGCACGATCACGAGCTTTGCCTGGGGCGCGATGCCGAGGTATTCACCGGCGGCGTTCTGTGCTCCGCCGGCGGCGATCGAGGTCACGTGCGTGCCGTGTCCAAAGGGGTCGCCCGTGACTGCACCGGACCCGCCGTTCAACACGTCGATGCTGGCGAGCAGGCGCGGGCCAAAGTTCTGGCCCAGGCCCTGCCAGAGACCGGTGTCGAGCACCGCAATGGTCACGCCCCTGCCGGTGATGCCCGCTTGCTGCAGCGTCGCGGCGTCCACCAGGGTCGGGTAGTTCGTTTCGTACAGCAGGGTCGGCAGCAGCACCCCGCTCCCGTCTGTGGGCGTCGAGGTGCTGCTCACGACACGGACCACGGGGGCGGTCACCGGGCTCAGGAGGTTGAGCAGGCCCTCGGTCGCCACCGCACGGTCCTCATAGAGGCGCACACCGGCCGTCGCGCGCAGCCGGTCCACTTGCCAGGGGTCCAGCAAGGCCGAGACGCCGTTGATGATGGCGAGATCCCGCTCAACCCGGCCGCCAAGGCGCTCCACGTACTGCTGGGCAGCCGGCGCCGTCTGCGCCTGCACGATGAAGCGAGCCGGCAAAGGCGGTGCCGCCGCGGCGGTGGTTAGCGCAACGGAAAACAGCACGAACGACATCGCGGCGATGAGATAGCGGCAGTGCATGGCAGGACTCCCGGCGGGTCCGGA
The DNA here is from genome assembly GCA_035261025.1 of Steroidobacteraceae bacterium. Lineage (GTDB taxonomy): Bacteria > Pseudomonadota > Gammaproteobacteria > Steroidobacterales > Steroidobacteraceae > FEN-1191. The sequence goes on from DATFUG010000205.1 coordinate 20,143, forward strand.
TCAGGGTGGATCCGCGCCCGTACATTTCACGGGAAATCGACCGCTAGGGCCGTCGAGAGTCGCTCGGAGGCCTCACGCGAAAGTGTGACGTGGGACACATAATGTGCCGGTCAAATCCTCGTCCTGATACAGATCGCCGCTGCCCAGGCGGCACCCCAGGTTGAGCAGCGCCTCGCGCTGCTGCGCGTCATCGATGCCGGTGGCGATCGGAGTCAGATCGAGCGCCTGGGCGACGCCAATCCCGGCGCGGCATACCTTGAACGCGACCGGGTCATTGCGCAGGGTGCTCACCCACGCCCGATCAAGCTGCAGTCCCCAGATGGGCGCGCGCGCCAGCGCATCGAGCGAAGCGAGTCCACGTCCCACTTCGTCAACCACCAGCCTTACGCCAAACCCGGCCAGCGCACTGATGGCGGCCGGGTCCGCCGAAATGAAGCTCCGCTCGGAAATCCGCAGCTCCAACCGCTCTGCCGGCACGCCGCCCGCGGCCAGGAATGCGGTGAGATCAGCGACAAAATCTGCCTGCAGGATGTGGTGGCGCAAAGCGCCGAATGAGATACGCACGCCCGGTTTACCGTCCAGCTGCAGCGACACGAAGTCTTCCCGGAGACTATCGAGCAAGGCGCGCGACAGCGTCGCGGCGAGACCCGTCGCTTCCGCCACGCGCAGGAATTCGGCGGGCCGGACCTCGCCGCGCAGCGGGTGGGTCCAGCGCAGGTACCCCACATAGCATGCGAGTTTTCCCGTCTCGAGCTCGTGGCGGCCCACGTAGCGCAGGCGCAGGTCCCGGTTGGCGATCGCCACGCGCAGTTCACTCGCAATGTCCAGTCGCGCCAGGGAGCGGAGATTCAGGGTATCGGCAAAGAAGCAGACCCGCGTCAATCCCGCCCGGCGCGCCTCGCTGGCGGCGGCGCGCGCATGATCGAGCAACAGAGCCGGCGTTGCCGCATCCTGTCCCATGATTGCCACTCCGGCATAAGGGGTCAGGTGAAACGCGGCATCACCGAGGTGGATGGGTGCGCGCAGGCTCGCACACAGCTGCGTTACGCAGGCCTCGATCACGTCGCGATCCGCCGTGTCCAGCACCACCGCCAGCATGCCTTCGCTCAGCTGGCCCAAGTACCACCCCGGATGCGCGCCTTCAGCGCCTGCCGCTTCCTGGGGCAAGCGCAATATCGCTGTCGTGACGAGCTGCTCGGACAGCCGGGAGTCGATAAGCCGCGCGACATCGGCCACGCCATCGACATGCAGGACCGCCACGGCGGTGGGTTTCTCCGCCAGTGCTGCCGTCAGCATCGATTTGCGGAAGCGACGCAAGAATCCCCGTCGATCGAACTGTGGTGCCGAGTGTTCCGCGGTGGAATCCAGCGTAGCGTCGTCCTTGTCGCGCAGTACCGGCCTGATGACGCAGATCGCGCGATCCGGTCCCTGGGCGCTGCAACGCGCCTCATAACGCTGGCCACGATCCTCGAATCCCATCTCCGTTGCGGTGCGCTCGGCGATGGCCTTGCGGACCAATTGCTTCATGAGCACTGCGACCGGCTCTGGCCACAGCTGCTCGCAGTCCAGCGCGCCACCACCCTCGGCCGGCTTGAGCGCTGTGACGCCCGATCCGCCGGCATGGGCGATGACGAGGCCGTCGCGCCGCACGAGCAGCACGAGATCGGGTAGTGAATCGATCAGCGCCTGGCCAGACATGAGTCCGCTCATCGTACTAATAGCCCCGGCCCGCGAACCGCGACAGGGTTCCGATTCGAAGCAAATCGCCGCCTCGGGGCGGGGCAGTCTTGTTCTCCCCACCGGGGCTGCTAGAGTGGGGCTCCGGCAACCTACTGATCCCAGAAGGTTTTTTGCTCATACGAAAAGATCCGGTTTCCGCGCAGAATCAGTCACTTGCGATGGGCAGGGCGTGGGTGCGCGGACACGCTCGTCTGCTCATCGTTATTACCACTCTCCTGATCTTATACGCATTGGCCGGCTTTCTGCTCGTGCCGCGCCTCGCGCGCGCGGCCATCGAAAACTACGTCCAGGTCGGTCTGGGCCGACAGGTCTCGCTCGCGGCACTGAGCTTCAATCCCTTCAGCTTCACCGCTGAGATGCGCGGCGTGGCGCTCACCGAGGCCGACGGTGCGCCCATTGCGAGTGTGGAGCGGCTCGTGGTCAATGCCGAGCTGAGCTCCCTTTTTCATTGGGCCTGGACGTTCAAGGAAATCCGCATTGACAGCCCGAGCATCAGCGCGGTCATCAACGAAGACGGGTCGCTCAATCTCGACAAGCTCCGGCCGGCCGCTCCGGCCGGCGCTCCGGCACCGTCGGGCACCATTCCCGCGGTGCGCATCGGCCTGTTCGCGGTGCGCGCAGGCCGCGTTCGCTTCGAGGATCGCAGCCGCGGTAGACCGTTCATGGCTACGCTCCAGCCAATCGAATTTACCCTCGAGGATTTTCGCACCACGCCGCGGTATCAGAACAGTTACCAATTCGAGGGTGCGACGCTGGCGGGCGAACGGCTGGCCTGGGCCGGTGAGTTTACGGTGCAGCCACTGGGATCGAGCGGCAGGTTCGCGGTCAACGGACTGAAGGCCGCGACCCTGGCGGCCTACCTGCAGGACTCGCTGCCCTTCGACCTGCCCTCCGGCGTGCTCGACGTGCAGGGTGAATATCGCATCGTCATTGGCGCCAATCTTGGGCTCTCGATTCAGTTGCCGACGCTGCGGCTCCATGACATCGGCATTGCGCCGAAGCAGGGCGATGAGGCAAACCCCTGGATACGGGTGCCAGAACTCTCAATTTCGGACACCAGCATCGCGCTGGGCGAGCGGAAGTTATCCGTCGGCACTCTGGAGGCTGTTGGCGCACAGCTGACCGTCTGGCGCGAGCCCAATGGCCAGCTGAACCTGCAGCGATTGTTTCCGGCGCGGCCGCCGGTGAACGCGACCGCGGCGGGTATCACATCGGCCCAGGGCGGGACCCCGGCGAGCTGGACGGTGAGCGTGAACAGGGCGCAGCTGCGCGATGCGGTGGTGCGTGCTGAAGATCGCACGACGTTGCCTGCCGTAGTGGCGACGCTCGCGCCGGTCTCCTTGAGCGTCAGCGGCTATTCCACGGCGCCGGGCAGCAAGGCCAATGTCGAGGCCGCAATCGGCCTGGCCCAGGCCAGCCTGGGCGCTCGCGGCAACCTGGCCGTGGACCCCTTGAGTGCCGATATCGGCTTCGATCTTGAGGGTTTCGACCTGCCGCTGCTGCAGCCGTACGTTACTCAGCAAGCCGACCTGCAACTCGGCCGCGGACGCCTGAGCGGGAAGGGCAAGCTGGTGCTCGCCGGAAAGCCGGCGCGCCGCCAGCCCAAGCTGCAGTTTGGCGGTGATTTTGAGGTCGCCGATCTACTGACCCGCGATGCGGTGTCACGGAGCGATTTCATCGGCTGGGAATCGCTCAGGGCTTCCGGTCTTCGTTACCAGCAATCGCCGGACCGCTTCAGCATCGAACGTGTCACGGCGCGCAAGCCCTATGGGCGCGTCAGCATCGCGGCCAACGGCAAGCTGAACATCGCAGAGGTGCTGCGTTTGAAGCCATCACCGGCCGGCTCGGGCGGTACCGCGTCCAGCGCGCACGGGATCGTGCCGGCGACCCCCGCCGCTTCCCTGCCGATGACCGTGGGCACGGTACTGATCGAGGATGGCGTGGCGGATTTTGCCGATCAGTCAATCCAACCGAACTTTGCCACGCAAATCCAGGGCCTGACTGGCCGCGTGGTGGGGTTGTCCTCCGACCCGAATTCACGGGCGGAGGTCACGTTGAACGGCAGCGTCGAACGCTATGCACCGGTAACGGTCTCCGGTCAGGTCAATCTCCTGTCGGCCACAGCCTATACCGACCTGGCGATGACATTCCGCAATATGGAACTGACCACCTTCAATCCCTACTCGGGCAAATTTGCCGGTTACAGCATCGTTCAGGGCAAGCTCACTACGGAGCTGCGCTACCACGTCGAGAATCGCAAGCTCACCGCGCAGCACCATGTCGTGCTCGATCAACTCGAGTTCGGTGCCGCCACGGAGAGCAAACAGGCCGTGCCGCTGCCGATCAAGCTGGCCGTGGCGCTGCTGAAGGATCGCAACGGCGTGATTGATATCAACCTGCCAGTCACGGGCAGCCTTGATGACCCAAATTTCCGCGTCGGCCCGATCATCTGGAAGCTCTTCACAGGGATGCTGAGGAAAATCGTGACCGCGCCGTTCGCGCTGCTCGGCTCGCTGTTTGGCGGTGGCCCGGAACTTGCGGACGTCGACTTTGCGTCGGGCTCAGCTGAGCTGGCGCCGGAGCAATTGCACAAGCTCTCACAGCTGGCGAAGGCACTGGCGGAGCGGCCGCAGCTGAAGCTCGACATTCCGTTGCACACCGCGAGTGCCGCCGATGAAGCCGCGCTGGCCGGGAAGGCGTTGGAGGAGGCCCTCAATGCGCGACTTCCGGTCTCCACCGCAGGGACCAGGGCCAAGGGTAAGCCCACCTCGCCGGCGACGGAATCGCCCCGGACCCAGGCTCTGACAGGCCTCTATCAGGCCACATTTGGTGTCCCGCCCGCGTATCCTCCGCTCGAACCTGCCGCCACCGATGCCGATGCGGCGCGGGCCGCCTGGCTGCAGCAGCAGCTGCTGCCCAAGTTCGCCGCGACACTGGCGCAGCACGAAGCGCTCGAGCGCGCCCGCGCCGAGGCCGTGCAGGGGGCGATTCTCGCCAACACGGCGGTGGCGCCCGAGCGCTTGTTCATGACCGAACGCGCCAGCGGCGCAGGCCTGCCAGGGGCCGTGCGGATGGAGTTGAAACTACAATGACGGGATTCCAATGACAGCACTGACCGAAGCCGACAACGCACGCGATCACGCCCTCAGCCGCGCGCTGCGCCCGCGCCACGTGTTCATGATCACGATCGGCGGCATCATCGGTGCGGGCCTGTTCGTCGGCAGCAGCGTGGCGATCAACGCGGCCGGGCCGGCCGTCATCATCAGCTACGTGCTCACGGGGCTGCTGATATTCCTGATCATGCGGATGCTGGGCGAGATGGCCGTGGGGATGCCAGGGGTACGTTCCTTCACCGAGTTTGCGCGTGCCGGCCTCGGCAACTGGGCGGGCTTCGCCGTGGGCTGGCTGTACTGGTATTTCTGGGTCATCGTCGTCCCGGTGGAGGCCATTGCCGGCGCGACGATTCTGCGGCATTGGTTCCCGCTGCCGGTCTGGCAGATCGGCGGGGTGTTGATGGCCATGATGACGGCCGTCAACCTGATGTCTGCGCGTTCCTTCGGAGAATTCGAATTCTGGTTTTCCTCCATCAAGGTCGCCGCCATAATCTCCTTCATACTGATGGCGGCTTCCTATGCCCTTGGGTTTACGTCTGGCAGGGGCCCGACCGTCTCGAATCTCTACATACATAACGGCTTCGCGCCGTCGGGATTCCTGGCGGTGCTCGCCGCAGTAACGACCGTCATCTTTTCGATGATGGGCGCCGAGATCGTGACCATCGCCGCGGCTGAATCGGCCGAGCCGGCGCGTGCAGTCGCACGCATGACTTCGACCGTCATCAGCCGCATCATGCTGTTCTACGTCGGATCCATCCTGATGATCGTCTGCGTCGTACCCTGGAACCTGGTCAAGCCGGGCCACTCGCCGTTCTCTGATGCGCTCGCTGTCATGCACGTTCC